>CAYREN010000312.1:0-6135 GCA_964423255.1 uncultured Roseivirgaceae bacterium
AGGTCATTGTATTGATTCCAGTTTTAAAATCTTTGGTACTTTTAGCTCTAGTTAACGCTCCAAAAAATGTTGTATGAATTAATTCCACGATCAATTTTGAATTTATAGCAGCAGAAATATCTCCATCATTTTGGGCTTCTTGGACTGTTGGCTCAATAACGTTCAGCAGGGTTTCAAATGCAGCTGCAGTTGCTTGGCTTACTACTTCATTAGCAGAACCAATTTCAGACATAATATTATTCGTCATACAACCTGTATAATTCAAACTAGGTTGATTTTTAAACATGTTTATGTACATGTTTAAAATTCGGTCAATCGCTTTTTCTTCTTTGTTATTAAGTTCTTTTGCAATATGCCTAACATTCATGTAACCATAAGATTCAATACATGAAAGCAGAAAATTCTCTTTACTCTTAAATGCATTGTAAAAAGCTCCTTTGGTCATTCCTGTAGTTTTGCAAATTTCATCGACACCTAGAAGATGATATCCCTTAAACCAGAATAACTCAAGCCCTGTTTGAATGGCTTTTTCTTTGTCATGCTTTTGGTACATAATGCAAATATAATAAACAGACTGGTCGGTACAAAGGTACAATTAAATTTTTCCTTTTTCATAATAAAGTAAATGTTGACATTTATGCACTTAACTTACTGTCTAATCAAATATAGCAAGTACACGATCAAATATCTTCTAATAATATTATTGAAATTATACTCAACTTAGTGTTAAATTAATATTTAAAATGTCTCTCTTAAATCATTTATGAATATCTCAAAAACTGGCATTAAGATTGCTAAAAAAATTAATTCCCTGCCTCGTCCGGTAGGTGGGCTTGTCCATTAGCCTGTCCCTTCCTTTAGGTGGGTATTTTAAGAGTTTCAATAATTATTTTCTAAATTATTCGGGCAAATTCCCAAAACCCATCTTTGTCCAAATATCCAATGTTTTACTTGAGGAAATAAACTTAAAAAATTCTTTTGTTTTTATTTTATCACCGTTAATGATAAGCGCCTGATAGTTTATTGGCCGATGACTTTCTTCAGGTATCAAGGCAACAATTTGCACTTTTGTTGACATATGGGCGTCTGACAAGTAGACGAGGCCAACTGTTGCTTCACCCATTTCCACCAATCGCAGAGCACTTCGTGCGTCTTTTGTCCTGATAAATTCGGAAGACAGTTGATCATAAACCCTATAATAATCCATGCTTTCTTTGGTGTACTTCCCCAATGGAACATGTCCCGGATCTCCTATGGAAATTTTACCATGCTGGTTTAATATAACCGGTAAAAGTTCTTGAAAACCCATACTATCAATTTGAGCATCAATTGGAGCAACAATCACTATTTTGTTTGAAGCAAGGTCTATGTGATTATGATCCTGGGTATTTGGAAGGTTTTCTTTATAATGGGTTTTATATAAATATTCCATCCACTCCAAATTGGCCGAAAGAAAAATATCTGCTTGTGCACCATTTTCAATCTGCCTGGCCAGGATGCCGGATGATGCTGAATTGATGATGATTTTTACTTTGTGGTCTTTTTCCCATTTGGTCTTAATCTGTTCCATAACCGGAGATAGGCTCGAAGCACAAAATACTACGATTTCTTTTTCATTCGTTTTTGTTGCCCCGCAAGACCAAAAGGCTATTATCAATAAATATAGAATGAAGGATCTTGAATTCAATTTATGTATAATTATTATGGCTTCAGAATAAAAATGAAATGTAGTAAATTTTTAATTTATTCCGTACAGCTACTTGATCCATGAACATGAATTTTATTTACCTACAAAGGGATCACGGAGATTTACATAGAGAACCACGGAGTGGTATTATTTGAAAGTTTGAGAAATTAGTCTGTATACTCTGTGTAGTCAAACTCTGTTATCTCTGTGGTCAAAATACAATTCGTATTCCTCAATCGGGAACAGAATCTGCGTATTTTATAAATCATTCTGGCCAGACACCATCAACAATCGGCTTGGTTTTCAATTGAGTTGGATCAACAACCACATGCTTGACGCGATCTCGCTTCCAGGTATAAACAATGTGCACTTTGCCATCTTCCGCCTGGATTACAGAAGGATAAGAGTATTCTCCTTCTTTGTCTTCCAGAACCAATGCTGTTTCCCACGTAATGCCATCTTTAGAGACGGCTACATTTAGTGGAGATCGTTTCCCTCCCCATTTATTTGGTTTTTTTCCTACATGATTATACACCAATAACTGCCTGCCATCTTGCAGCGTTACGGCGTCAGTACCAGAATTAGGATTTGGCAACCCTGATGGTTTGAGCTCAGACCATGTTTTACCAAAATCAGCAGACCATGCAGATAATATACTACTCTCCTTACTCCTTGCCATTATTTGAAGTTTATTACCCGGATAAATGAGTACACTTGGCTGAATGGCATTGTATTGTTTCCCGTCATTGATTGATTCGCTTTTTGTCCAGGTTTTACCAAAGTCATCAGAATATTCAAAATGAACGCGCCAGCCTTCACCCTTATTTTCTGTGCTTGTCGGACTGATCAGGATTCCGTTGCTCAAGAGTACCGGCTTGTTTTTGATCGGGCCTAAAATTCCATCTGGAAGTTTTACCGGATCTCCCCATGATATTCCTCCGTCAGTAGATTCGATCAACATCCCCCACCAGTCTCTTGGGGTAGGGCCAACCTTATAATAATTTTGAAGCGGTCCGTTGGGAACCTGATAAAGCACTGGATTCCAACATGGATGTCGTAATTTTTCATTCTGAATGCCATTGGCAATTGATTCAGGTTTGGTCCAACTACCATCGACTTTCCTGCTGATCCAAATTTCCACATCTTCGTTTTTTTCTTCGGTCCCTCCAAACCAAGAAGCAACTATTCCGCTTGGTGTTTCTGCAATTGTTGAGGCGTGACATTCTTTAAAAGGGGCCTCTTCAAAAATAAATTCGTCTTTTAAGATACCTTTCTTTTGTGCAAATGAGATATTTGCAAATATTAATATCAAAAATGATAAGGTGATTTTTTGAACGTGCATGGGCTTTTTTTTAGGGTTTATTTAATATACTGAACTTTTAGAAAATACTACCCCATTGAATTTAGTTTTTAGCTACTTCCAATTTTAATAGTAGATTATAATTTAAACTGAAAACTAAACTTGAGCGAAAATTTTTGTGCTCCGGGATTGTCACGATATGTGATTCGATGCACAACATCGACACGGAGGACTTTAAAAATATTTTCTATCCCATATCCAAGTTCAACAAAAGGAAGACCTTTTTCAAGATAATTAAATCCCGGTGTGGGATTACCATCAGGATCGACCGGAGAAATAATATCTATATTTTCTTGTCGCAACGATCCATAGAGCACGTTGGCTGTGGCTAACAATCTCCATTTCAAATTTCTTATTAAGGGCACCTTGTTCATCAATAATCCCTGGAAATAGTGCTGATAATGAAAAGAAGCATATTGGTCTGATACAAATTCAAAATAATTCATCGTATTAAAGGCCCCGGTGGTGTAAAATAAGGATTCATTTCCAACATGATTTTCTAATAGTAAGTAGGGTATTTGGCCAAAAATATGTCCTCCTTTGAGCTTGTATTTAGATTCTCCAAATCCTCCCAATCTCAATTTATGTTTAAATATCAGCTCAATTTTATGATATTGAAAATCACTATCCAATACATCTTTAAACCCAAAAGTATAATTAGCCTGAATAATTGGCCATCTTCTTGCGCCAAGACTAACTCTTTCGTTGCCATTTTGCAGGAACATTTCATCTTTCGCCCAGCGTGTAGAAATATTGAAAGAGGAGGTTGAGATATCGCTTTTTAGAGGCGAATCCTGAACGCCCGGTCTTTCATAATAATAAAAAGGAAACTGGGAGTCGAAGTATTGATGCCTCAAAGTAATTTTATGCATCAAGCCCTTGGTAGGCTCTGTTTGAATACTGATGCTGTTGTCATTGAGATAATATGGCCTCCTGAACGTTTGCCATCTGGTAGCTGCGTAGAATAAATAATTGGTTGAAATTAGATCCGAACCTATTCCCACCTGTTCCAGATCTCTAGAACTGCGGAGTTTAAACTCTGTCCAGGGTTTTCTTTTGATTATGTAACTCCCTGTAAACCCATATTTCATTTGCTCATCCTGGGTGCCGTAACCAACATAACCTTGAAAGGTAATTTTGTTATTAAAGTATTCATTGGTTTTCATTCCCAAGCGAAAAGCGTGTCCTTCAAAATTGTTATTGGCATAGGCAAATAAGTATGGGCCAATATCTACTTTGCCCCTTCTCCAATATCCAGTAGTTGCCAGTTTTATTAGTTCTACATAACTTTTCACACGTGGAATTTCTACCAATGTGTCTATCACGAGATAAGTTTTCAATTGTTGAGATGTCAGGCTATTGGGTCTTGCTGTCTCCCAGTATTCTGGGCTATGGGTGCTAAAGTCTTCTGCGAGAAATACTTCATTGGAATAATATTTTTTGTCTTTCACTTCATTTATTTTCCAGTCTGAAGTTGTATTATAAATTTTCACCAAAAAACTAGCGGCATTTTTACTGAGATTGCTGGCATCAATTACCAAACTCGTTTTCGATGGTAGCCAGGGGCCGCTTTCAGATCTTATCAGCTCTTGCTTGAGGTCAATTTTATCTATGAAATTTAAATTGGTTGCCCTGTCTATTGTTAAATCAAGTTTCTTCAGAGAATAGTCTTTTGTAGTGATCCAAATTTTTCCGTTGAATGCCGGATCCTGAACTCTGTTAGGGAATACGTCCAATTCGTAACAGTGATCCTCACCTACATACAATGTATCAATTATTTCATAGTCGTAAAAAATTTTCCAGCTATCAGATATTGGAGAAACAAATTCCTTTTCCATAAAACGCAACCAGTTCTGATAAAAGTTATAATCTTGATAAGCAGTGCCTACCAATTGAGAAATCATACTTCCGTCTTCGACTGCCACTCCGGAAACCTTTGACTTTTGAACTTCTTCTCTCCTGGCAAAAGGCCTGTTTTTAACATAATATCTTGATATAGATTCTGAAAGGAATATGGGCAAAATGGCATTTCCATTCACACTTTTTTCTAAAGAAGTACTGTCAATACTCTCCCATATTTCTTTTATCATTTTTCTCTTTTTCAGCTTGGTAGTAATATTGTCAATATCAAATTCTATTCGATTATAGCTTTGGTATTCGTAGGCTTCAAATGATCTTTTATCATGAATTTTTTTGTTTTTGACAACTTGTCTGATAATTGCCCAGGCAGGATTTTCACCACTTAATACCACTACTTCATCAAGATTTACCAATTGATTTTTAAGTCGAACAGTAAAGTATTGGGGATTTTCCTTAGTGAGAAGAATTGATTGTTGTTGATAACCAACTGCAGAAATGGTAATAGAGTCGAAATCATCATACGTCTTAATAGAAAATTTTCCTTTTGAGTCAGTTACAGTTCCTTCAATTGATCCTTTGAAATAGACGTTTACATATTCCAAAGGGCTTCCATTGATGTCGTCTACAACGATTCCCGATATCTCAGTTAAGTTTTGAGCATGCAACCGCAGGCCTGCTGTTGAGAAGCAAATAAAAAACAAGATGAGGAGATGATATGTAAAACCTGAACTCTTGATATTATTAGATTTATGGACTAACCTATTAAAATATGAATTTTAAGTTGATAAAAGTTCTTTAAGATTCCTAAAAAACAACTTGGTTATATGATGATATTCAACAATCGGTATGTAAGAATTGTTCAAGATATTGTATCTCAAATTCCTATGATCCCGAAAATCCATTGACGAAGAAGACTACTTTTATTATTCCAATTCTCACCCATATTCCCGCAAGTAGTTTAGATACTGCAAAGATAAGACTGTTTGCGACCAACTAATGGAATTATTAAATAAGTTTTATTTTTTCACTTGGTTTGTAAAATGAAAACGGTATAGATTTCAGTGCTACTAAGTAAAAACGTTGTTTTATGATTTGTTAATTTAATAACTTATTTCTCTTTTACTTTTAATAAATTGATCACTTGTCTTGTCTCTTCAATTCTTTCTTTCAGTCCTTTTTTGTACCACCAGGCCCTTCGGCTAATACTTTCGGACGGGCTGTTCAATAT
>CAYREN010000313.1:0-6134 GCA_964423255.1 uncultured Roseivirgaceae bacterium
ATGAAATATTTTATTCCTCCTCCAAGACCAGCTACAAAATAAATATCACTACTGCCTGGAATGTTAGTTGTTCCATCATACCTAACATCTACCAATCCTAAATTAAACAATCCAAATGGAACGAGCGCTTCATCATAAGTTAGTTCGTGCTGAATTCCCAACATATAATAATTCATGGTCATAGGCACATTAATAAGATCTCCGGAAGGAATTCCATTGTCATATGCCTTGAATGTTGCAGAGTTATTCGTATGATTCCACTCAAATTCTATAACCTGTTGATCTCGAATTGCAGCCCCGATTCTAATTCCATAATTTCCTTTATCGCTAACTTTAATATCTTGCCTCCACGCAGGGATGCTTCCAGTCCAATGCCAACCTCCAAAGGGTGTAATTTCTATCTCCATCTGCGCAAAAAGGTTTTGTGAAAAGACCAAAACCAAAGCCATAACTACTAATTTTTTCATTGTATAATCTATTAAAATCAAATTTCAATTTACTGTGTGCAAAATTACCATTTAATAATTTACCTTACCAACTGTCTAATCAACAAATTGTTGCCTTTCTAATCACTTTTATAGGTAGATATCCCTTATACTTATTTTGCCTGATCACAATTCTTAATAAGCTGCACATAAAATCTGATGGCGTCTTTAAATTCATCAACAGGAATTCTTTCATTAATTCCATGCATTGATTTTATATTATCTGGATTTAATCGTATGGGTAAAAAACGATATATGTTGTCACATAATTTTCCATAGTATCGACCATCCGTAGCAGCTATCACCAGATTAGGAACTGTGATCACATCGGGGAATATTTCTTTTATAGATTTATTGATGATGGCATAACCGCTTGTCTCAGTAGAGGAAACTTTGCTTGCCTCACTATGAAAATCCTTCAATACGATTTTTATTCTATCGTCGTTTATTATTGATCTCACCCTTTCAACAAGATCATCAATCTTTAACCCTGGCAAAATCCTGAAATTTATGGTTGCAGAGGCACTGGATGGAATTACATTTTCTTTAATTCCACTGTTAAACACGGTTGGCACCATGGTAGTTTGCACTACTGCTCGACCCGGTCCTGTTTTTTGATAAATGCCCATGATTACGGAAGCAAACAAATTGCTATTTGCAAATACAAGTTTTTCTTGAAACCGCATTTCAGGACCGACATACTCAAGAAATTGCTGTACAGGTTCGGTAATTTCAGGAGGAAAGGGATTGCTTTCTAATTTAGTAATGGCATTGGCTATTACCTTGATGGCAGTCTCTGAATTGGGCATGGAAGAGTGTCCGCCGTCCAATTCTACAGACAATTGAAGTGAGGCAAACCCTTTTTCTGCAGTTCCTATCAAAGCAACATCAGTTAGTACTCCGGGTACAAGCCCTCTCGTGATGGCAAATCCCTCATCCAGTACAAACTCAACATGAATGCCTTCTTTTTCTAGGAATTGAACAATAGCTTGAGCACCTTTTTGACCACCAATTTCCTCATCATGACCAAAGGCGAGGTATAAAGTGCGCTCTGGTTCAAACCCTTTCGAAAGCAAATACTCAACAGCTTCCAATATTCCAATCACACTTACTTTATCATCCATTGCACCTCGACCCCAAACAACTTCATCTTTAATTTTCCCCTCAAAAGGAGGTGAGATCCAATCATCAAGATCTTCATTCGGTACAGGGACAACATCTGTGTGCGCAACGAGGATTGCAGCTTTGAGTTGAGGATTTGATCCAGGCCAGTGATATAAATAGCTAAATTTGTTAATAGTTATTTTCGTTAGGTTTTTTTCTACAAGTTGATAGGTCTGAGCAATAAATTCAGAAAATTGATTAAACTGTGTAGAGTCAAAATCCGGTGGTTTTTCCGGTGAAATTGTTCGAAATTTTATCGCTGAGGATAAATGATAAATTGCTGAATCATTAACATTAAATTTTTCTACAGGGGTATAATTCAATTGTTTCGACTTAAAAGAAATTGTGTTAAACAACAGGTATCCAACAAATGCTACTAATATGAAAATGATAACGGAAAGTAGTTTTTTTACCATGTGAAAATTGAGATGTTATAATTTTAAATAGGTTTTGTGAAATTAGCTTATTCAAATAATATGAAGCAAAACATGCTGAATTAGTTATTAATGCTTTGATTTTAAAAATATATATCTTCCAAATATTTTAGCTAAGAAATCTTAGTTTAGTTTTATGTTTGCCAAACATTAAATGAATGAGACAAAAATAATATGATTTTACCAAAGTAATTGAACACCTTGAATCAGTTATAATTTTATATTAGTAAATAATTCAAATTCAATGAGCCTTTCCTTTATAGATATCTCCATAATATCTGCTTATCTGGTACTGACTATTTTTCTGGGTTTCTGGATTTCAAAAAGAGCCAGTAAAAATCTCGATTCCTATTTCCTGGGAGGGAAATCAATGCCCTGGTATTTATTGGGATTGTCAAATGCATCAGGCATGTTCGACATCACGGGTACCATGTGGATGGTAGCTATTTTATTTGTTTATGGAGTAAAGAGCATATTCTTGCCTTGGCTTTGGCCGGTATGGAATCAGGTATTCCTTATGATATTCTTAGCCGCCTGGATGCGCAGATCAAATGTGCTAACCGGTGCAGAATGGCTTAAGACAAGGTTTGGGGATGGAATGGGTGCGAAGCTTTCTCACATCAGTGTGGTAGTATTTGCCCTGGTGGCTGTAATAGGATTTATTGCTTATTCCTTTGAGGGAATTGGGAAGTTCGTCATTATGTTTTTACCCTGGGATTTAACAACAAATTTCATCGGTATAGAAATTTCTTCCGAACATATATATGCCCTCATTATCATGAGCATCACCACACTTTATGTGGTTAAAGGAGGAATGTACAGTGTGGTGATCACCGAAGTGTTGCAATTTGTTGTTATGACAATTGCTTGCATTATTATTGGTGTGATAGCCATAAACATAGTTTCAGCTGAGCAAATAAATGCTTTAATTCCAGCAGGTTGGAAAAGCCTTGCCTTTGGATGGAAGCTTGATCTGGAATGGACTAATTTTTCTGACCAGGTAAATCTGGCACTCAATCATAAAATTTCATCTGATGGATATGAGCTCTTTACCATTTTCATGATGATAGTGATCTTTCGAGGTATTTTGGTAAGCATTGCAGGGCCAGCTCCGGGGTATGATATGCAAAGAGTTCTGGCTACCAAAACACCAAAAGAAGCGGCCATGATGAGTGGCCTGGTTTCTTTAGTATTGTTTATTCCAAGATATTTGATGATAGCTGGTTTGGGTGTGATAGCCCTGGTATATTTCAATCCTGATACACTTTTTAGTGGAGGAGAAATAGATTTTGAAAAAATATTACCATTTGCCTTATCCAATTTTATACCTACAGGTGTACTCGGAATCATTTTGGCCGGACTTATTGCAGCTTTTATGTCAACATTTGCAGCAAATGTCAATTCCGGACCTGCCTACATTGTCAATGATATATACAAGAAATTTATTAATCCGCAAGCATCTGACAGCACCCTCATAAAGATGAGCTATTTTGCTTCTGTTTTTATGGTAATTGTGGGCATATCAGTTGGTTTTTTTGTTACCAGCATCAACGACATATTGCAATGGATAACTGCGGCGCTTTTTGGTGGTTATGCAGCAGCTAACTTCTTGAAATGGATTTGGTGGAGATTTAATGGCTATGGGTATTTTTCAGGAATGGTAGCTGGATTATTTGCCTCCCTGATTGTGCCAAAGATATTCCCGGAGTTGTCTATTATTTACGCATTCCCAATGGTGATATTACCTATTTCAGCATTGGGTAGTTTGCTGGGTGCAATACTAACCAAACCTGATGAAGAGGAAGTGTTAATTAGTTTTTATAAAAGTGTAAAACCCTGGGGTTTTTGGGACCCAATATATCAAAAAATTATATTGACAGATCCGCGGTTTAAAAAGAATAAATCTTTTAACAGAGATATGTTTAATTGTGTAGTAGCAATTGTCTGGCAGATGGTTCTGATTCTTATTCCGGTATATCTGGTGATCAGGGAATACATGAGTATGACAATATCCATAGGGGTTTTACTTGTCACCATGGTTATTCTAAAAGTAAATTGGTACGATAAATTGGAAGAAGATTAATAGGTTAAAATTATAATTATAAAAAAGAAATATTAGAATCAGAATGGATAGAGCATCATTTAATCAAAAAGTAGCAGAGCTTTTTGAAGAATATAATAAAATATTAAGCAGACCAAATATCAAGCAAAAGAACGGAAATGGAATTTACGATCGATACGTAAATCCGGCCATAACAAGAAATCATGTGCCTGTATTTTGGGAATATGATTTAGATTATAATGCAAATCCATATTTGATGAAACGGTTAGGTGTAAATACTACTTTTAATGCCGGGGCAATTAAGTTTGATGGAAAGTATCTCATGGTTGTTAGAGTTGAGGGTTTTGATGTAAAATCAATTTTTGGTGTTGCGGAAAGTCCCAATGGTATTGATCAATGGAAATTTTGGAATCATCCGATCACCATGCCTGCGACTGATGATCCGGAAATGAATGTATATGACATGCGTTTGACCCATCATGAAGATGGTTGGATTTATGGGTTATTTTGTGCCGAGCGAAAAGATGCCTCAAAACCCAATGATTCCTCAGCTGCACTTGCAAACTGTGGAATAGCCAGAACGAAAGACCTGAAAAAGTGGGAGCGATTGTCTGACTTAAAATCTAATGCAGCTCAACAGCGAAATTGTGTATTGCACCCTGAATTCGTCAATGGGAAATATATGATTTACACTCGACCACAGTCATCATTTATAGATACTGGTGATAGTGGGATTTGTGTTGGGTTTTCTGAAAACATGGAAAACGCTGTAATTAGTGAGGAGACCATGATGGATCCAAGGCAATATCACACTGTAAAAGAGGTAAAAAACGGGCAGGGGCCACCACCGATTAAAACAGACAAAGGATGGATTCATCTGGCGCATGGAGTTCGTCGTACTGCTGCAGGATTAAGATATACACTTTATCTATTGCTCACAGATTTGAATGAACCCTGGAAAGTTATCAAAAGACCATCGGGTCATTTTATTGAGCCATTAGACAATGAACGAGTTGGTGATGTTTCAAATGTGGCATTTAGCAACGGCTGGATTCTGGATGATGATGGAATGGTATTCATTTATTATGCTTCCTCAGATACGAGAATGCATGTTGCTACCACCACAATTGAAAAACTACTTGATTATGTGCTTAACACTCCCGAAGACCCGGGTAGAACCGGGCTTTGCGCAGAGCAAAGAGACGGCTTAATTACCAGTAATCTCGAAGTACTTAAAAAGAATTTTTCGGATTTGGAATATTAAATTTATACCTCAGCTTCCATTGAATTTTAACTAATCGGACTGGCAGATGCTATGGCATCCAATTGCAATTTGATCAAATCTCTCACCTCCTCAAAAGACACAATATTATCTTTATGGATAGGTTCAGAAGGAGGGAGGACAATTTTTAGCGCATCTACCTGCACACCATTTTTCCAAAAACGATAGCAAAGGTGATTTCCCCGGGCTAGCCCGGTATTTCCAACAAAACCGATAGTTTGACCCTGTTTAACTTTTGCTCCACGTCTGATGCCCGAAGCAATTTTACTCATATGGAGATACTGAGTCGAATAAGTCGCATTGTGCTTTACCTTTACAAAATTTCCATTAAACTGTGAGTAGCGTGCCTCAACTATAATTCCATCACCCACCGATCTGATTGGCGTACCTCTGGGTGCTGCAAAATCAGTTCCACGATGTGCCTTCCACCTTTTTTGAACCGGATGATATCTATTGCCTGAATACCGGGAACTGATACGTGTAAAATCCAAAGGGTATTTTAAAAATGCTTTTCTCAAACTGTTACCCTCATCATCAAAATAATCTATTCCACTGCCCTGATCATAATAGTAGGCATAAAAATCATTGCCAAAATGCTGGAAGTAAATACCTTTGATTTGTCCAATGCCAATAGCTTCCCCATCCACTTGCTTTTCTTCATAAATCAATTTGAAATTGTCTCCCTTTTGTAATCGAAAGAAATCTAT
>CAYREN010000314.1:0-6124 GCA_964423255.1 uncultured Roseivirgaceae bacterium
CAGGAAATAAATATAGACTCAAATAGTCAACTGTAAAAGAAAGTACATCCAAAATCAATAGTATAAATAATATCGCACCTACTAATTTTCTTGTTTAGATTGAATAATTTTTAATTCATTTATCAAGCTGTCATTCTCAATTTCAACAAGTGGAGTAGGTTTTAATTGCTCAGAAATTATTCTATAGAAACCGTCATTATAATGCAAAAAGTATGTTTTCCCTTTTGTTGAGTTTAATTCAATTATTTCATATGGGATATCATTAAAGTTTCCGATTAAATATAATTTATTATCTGAAAACTTGTAATGAAATTTTTTCCTTTTATCCTTTATTTTAGTTACTTCAATTGTAGTCTCAGTATTTTTATCACTTATAATAGTGATATCATTGTCAGTGTTCTCACTTTTTAAAACTAAAGATTCATCTTCAAATGATTCAACAATATTTGGCTGAACTATTGATGGTTTAATAATTGTTGTTTCAATTTTTTTATTATTTAATTGGATTTTAGAATGCGAACTTTCAACAAATGATTCTTTAATCCCTTTTCCATTATTGATATTTGTATCCGAGTTTTTATTAATAGATATTGGCGTTTTGGGTATTGGCATTTCGCTTCCATTCGATAAATCCTTGCGTTGAATATCAATCAAAGAATTAGAAGTAAAGTTTTCTGAGTTTAAAGAATAATAAGTAGTCACACCAATTCCTGCTGATATTAATATTGCAACTAATGTTTTAAATCCAATTGTTTGATATAAAGGAGTATTTATGCTAATTTTATTTAACCTGGTTTTAAGCTCTACTCTCCGAACTTCCTTAATTCCATCAATAAGGTCTTTTTGGAATTTATATTCTTCTCTTAATTCTGAATCATTAAGAAGTTTACTCTTAAAATTCAATTGTTCCATTTCTGACAATTCATTGTCAAAATAACTATTTACAAACTCCTCTTTGGATAGGTTTTCATTCATGCTTACTAATCTAGAAAGTCGCTTTTTGAATATTTTGATTTAACTAACTGATACAATTTTTGTTTACACTTATATTTTTTGGTCTTTGCAGTATCAGTATTTGCATAACCTAATTTCAAGGCAATATCCGTCATAGATAGGCCATCGAAATAGTGATAAGATAATATTTTTCTACATGTTTCACCCATATCATTTATGCAATCATGGATAATTTTTACTTTTTCGTCTTGATCATGATTAGAGAATTGAGCTCCATCTTTTTGGTCATGAATTAATCTACTTTTTCTTTCAAGTTCCTTTCTCCAAAGATTTAAGCAGATGCTGTATAAAAAAGTGCTTATTTTTGATGTAAGTATTAAATTCCCACTTAAAGCTTTTTGCCAAAAAACAACTAATGCGTCTTGATAAACATCCTTAGCTTCTTGCTCAGAACCATTATTTTTAATAACTAAATTAGTCATCATACGATAATACTTCTTATACAAAAAGTCAAGAGCACTCTCATCACCCTTTGAAATTTTTTCTAAAACTTCACTATCTTTCATTTTGCTCTCTCATGTCTATACAAAAAAAATATTTAAAGTAACCATAATTAATACTAGCAAAATAATAAAAATTATTCCCATAGCTAAAAATCACAATGTAACAATTATTATAAATAATAAAATATTTAGTTATGAATAAATATAAAGACGTTTCATAATTTGATTATTCAACCATTCATTAGCAAAATTAACTATGGTATTTTAAAAATTAAATTATCTCTATGAAAACCAAAATCGCATTTGTAATGAAAAAATAAGAATCCACGTTAAATTATATTTTTAGTAATAAAAAAACCTCTCAAATAAAAACATCAAGACCATAATTAATGTCATGGATTTCAACCTAGATAAGGTAGTTTTTGTTTTTAAAAATAGTTGTCACTTTTTAATTTATTCAAAACAACGACAACTAAAAAAATACTTAATAGTGTTTTTATCTGAAAAAGTTATTTTAGTTTGGGTTAAAAGAATTACCTATAATTATTTCAACTTAAATTCTTTCATTTATATTTATATAACATTATTAATTAACGCACCTTCCAAACTATATTTTATTAATTTCAACAACTTTTCATTGCTATAAAAAATGAATATTAAATTTTTTGTTTTACCGCTAATTATTTTTTTAATCTCTCTTTCAAATATAATTTATTCACAAGCAAATCCAGATACCATATTGGGTATTTGGTTTAATGAAGAGAAAGATGCTAAAATTAAGATCTACAGAATTGAGAGGAAATATTTCGGCAAAATAGTTTGGCTTAAAACTGGACTTGATATTTCGGCATTTGATAACAATAATCCTAGTATTGAATTAAGAAAAAGAAAAAAAGTTGGACTTGTTATTTTAACTGATTTTGTATTTGACAGTGGACAATGGGAAGATGGAGAAATTTACGATCCAAAAAGTGGTAAAACTTATAGTTGTATAATTAAAATTCAAAAAGATGGGAGTCTTCATGTTAGAGGATATATAGGAATATCAATAATTGGGCGCACAGCAATTTGGACAAAAGCTGAATAATATTAAAAATATTGATATTTCTAATTACATGACAAAACTTACGTATTAATCAACAATGCTCGTATATGAAATTAACATTAATACAATAATTATTTACTAAATAATTTTATTTGTCAATTCTCCTCTAACGGATTAATTGTAATTGTTTGTAAAAGTGATTCAAAGACAGTGACAGTTAACTACTAATTTCAAACATGTTGATGCTAAAAGTATTTTTTATATTGGCACGACTAATTTTTAAAGTCGACATCAACTAATTCAATACCTTTTATATAAATTATGAGAATAATATTTCTATTCTTAATTTTTTCGAGTACGTTTTCATCTCACCTTTATTCTCAGTCAATATTCATGGACATTGGAGCAAAATCCAAAGGTATTGGCAATAGCAATACCAACATCGCTGACGAATGGTCAATATTTAATAATGTAGGTGGTTTATCTGGCGTTGAGAGTGGCAGAGTATTTTTTGGATATGATCGTTATTTTGGGATAGATGGGTTTAACAAAATAGCTGTAGGCGTAATTCATACTTTTGATTTTGGTAATATAGGTGCGTCCGTCTATAAATTTGGAGATGATTTATATAGCGAACAAATATCTTCAATTGCTTTTGGAAATAAGATAGGATTTGTGAGGCTTGGGATAAAGGCCAATTATTATCAGTTACGAATAGAAGATTTCGGGACAATTGGAAGTGTGTTTTTTGACTTTGGGGGAATTGTTGAGCTTATCCCAAAACTTTCATTTGGGGCTTTTATCTCAAATTTTACATTATCAAAATTAAATGACTCTAATTACTCAAGGTTACCGGTACTGTTGAAGGTTGGGCTTTCCTATAATCCATCAAAAACGGTAATCTTAAACCTGGACCTCTATAAGGATATTGACTATAAACCTATTGTTAGGGCTGGAATTGAATATATTATAATAGAAAAGTTCTACCTGCGAACTGGTATTAACACTAATCCAATAAAAAACTTTTTTGGCATTGGTATAATTCTCGAAAAGTTTCAAATAGATTATGCTGTTAGCACACATCAATTATTAGGCACTTCACACCAAGCTTCAATTTCGTTTATTTATCAAAATCGGAATGAAAATTAAACTCATTTTATTTTTAGTCATTCTGATTCAAAATTATAATTGCTTTTCTCAAAATGAAATTACTGAAGATCTGGATTTTGAAAGAGTAATTGAAAATCTTTTACCACAACAAGACATTGATGTGAATTACAATGATCTTTATGATAGATTGTTCACTTTATACTCAAATCCCTTAGATATTAACTTAGTTCAACGGAGTGATCTTCAGTCACTATTTTTCTTGACAGAAGAACAAATAACCAATTTACTTGAGTACAAAATGAATTATGGAAACATTTTGTCATTCTTTGAATTAATGTACATTGAAAGTTTTGACTTAGTAACCATCCAAAGACTTATCCCATTTATTACGGTAAATTTAAATAAAAGAGAATCTATTAAATCTAGTCTTAGTCAAGCTGATAATAATTGGCTAATGATCAGGCATCAACTAACATTAGAACAAAAAAAAGGATATACCGCTGCAGATTCAATTGGTCCAGGTAGATATTCAACAAGATATACTGGAGATCCAAATAGATTATATGCAAGATATTTATATTCAAAATCAAACGAATATAGTTTTGGATTTACTATAGAAAAGGACCCTGGCGAACTATTCACATTGGATAACAATACCTCAAGATATGGGTTTGATTTTTACTCATTTCACGCAATGATTGAAAAAAGATGGGGTTTCAAAAAAATTATTATCGGTGATTTCAGTATGGATTTTGGACAAGGTTTAATTTTTGGATCAGGCATAAGAATTGGAAAGGGGTTCGAGCCAATCACTACTATTCGCAGGAACAATCTTGGTCTTAAACCGTACCGTTCTGTCTATGAAAATAAAAATTTTAGTGGAATATCCGTTTCCACTAGTCTCAAATCATTAGAGCTTAATGTTTTTTATTCTTTAGTTAATAGAGATGCAATAATAAGAGAAGATACGATTGACGAGAGAGATCAATTTATCACCTACATTCAAACCATAGGATTGCACAGAACCCCTACAGAAATCATGGCAAAACATACTCTTAAGGATCAATCTATAGGTGGGAACTTAAATTTTAAAACAAAATCCAATAAGTTAGAGATAGGGATAAATGGAATTTTCACAAAATATAATGTCCCGATTTTACCAAAACAAAAGAGATACAATCAATTTGATTTCTTTGGATTAACCAATAGTTTGGGAGGTGCATATTTTAATTATTATCTTAAAAACACTCACATATTTGGGGAATTTGCAATATCCAAAAAAAAAGGAAAAGCAATATCTGCTGGGATTATTGCAAGTCTTTCATCCCAAGTTCAGACTTCTATTCACTTCAGAAATTACGAAAGAAACTTTCATTCTTTTAATGGTGAGGCATTTGGTGAAAACTCTAAAATTTCAAATGAAAATGGAATTTATTGGGGGTTGAAAATTTTACCCTTACCCAGAATGGTATTCACCACATATATTGATTTTTATAAATTTCCATGGCCAAAATATCAAGTAGATGCACCAAGTAAAGGTAGAGATTTTATGAGTGCATTAACTTACTCCGTAAATTATAACCTGGTTTTAAGATTACAATTTAGGAGCAAAATAAAAGAGATAAATTATCAAAATAATGATATACCAATAGTGAGTATTGAACCCAAAACAACTAATAAATTTCTTTTGGATATGAGCTATTTGGTAAATTCTAAATTCTCCATCAAGACAAGAATCCAAAGTTCTAAGGTTGATTTCATCACCGGAAAGACTACTGGTTTTATTATTGCACAAGACATTAACTATACGCAGAATAAAATTTCATTATCTGCAAGATTTGCACTTTTTGATGCTGACAATTTTGATTCTAGGCAATATATCTATGAGAGAGATTTACTTTATGTATACAGTATTCCCTTCTTTTTTAATCGCGGCGCACGATATTTTGTGTTATTAAGATATAATGCTTCAAGAAAAATTTCATTTTGGACTAAGTTTGCTCAGACAAAATATTTTGGAGAAACATCAATTGGGTCTGGGCTGGAAGAAATTAAAGGTGATACAAAAACTAATATCAGTTTTCAAATGAGATTAAAATTTTGAGAAATAAACTATTATGCCCATTGCTTGAACTCAAAATATCAATGAAAATCCAAATAGGAAAATATCATTTACAGGCACATTAAAAATGGGGAAATAAATACAGATGACGATGCGTCAAACTTAATTTATAACACCAAAAGTAATGACGATCGCTATAGAATGTTGAAATCAAGGTTGAAGCAAAAGCTGCTTAATAATATGTTTTTTTCTCAATTTCACAGACAGCAAACAAACAGCATATATTTATTTTGAGCAAGAATGTATTCAGCAATTGCATCTGGCTAAAATGTTACTTTTTACTGGTAAAAATAACCTAAATTATAAATTAATCATGCAGGAAAGCAGATATCTGATTAAAAAGTTAAGCGAAAATCAAATAGTCAGCAATGCTTATGCTGAATTCGAGAT
>CAYREN010000315.1:0-6109 GCA_964423255.1 uncultured Roseivirgaceae bacterium
TTACCATCGGGATAAATATAACACTAATTGCTGTGTTAATTAGAACTTAACTGTAAATATCAATACCTCTCCACCTGAATTCAAAAGCAAATGAAGAAAGGTGAACCTGGCTAAAAACAAGAACATCATCAATTGCCACTATAATGCAAGTAAAATTTTATCAGGCATTAAATTGAATTTTTATTATTGCACATTCTGCTAAAATAAAATATTCGTCTCCTTCAAAAAATTAATACTTTGTGTCGCCAGCCATGTTAGTAAAAATGACCAAAATATTGTCCCAATGATAAGGTATGGAATTAACTTAGAAGATTTTTTCAAAATCAATAAACCAACAATCATAGCAGGAGCTGGCCCCAGTATTCCTGGACTTATCAGTCCTAAGCCAACAATTCCATATTTATCCACAATATGTGCATACCTTCCTTTCTTTTTATCCAGCTTATCTTTACTCCAATTATTAAGCACCCACCGTTTGACATGCTCCCCAAAATAAAACAAAAACAGTACAGTAGTAATTGAGCTTAGTGCGGTTAATGTTGCTATTTCAATAGGATGAGATTTAAGTAATACTCCCACTGGTATAGCTTTCCATAAGCCAGTAATTCCAACGAGGTAAATAGTAATCACACGAATAAATGTGCTTTCCATTAGCCAATTATCCGGTTTAAAAAGTTACTTCCATTACTTCTTTTTGATTTTTAGAAGGTCTGAGGTTTTCAAGAATTTTTACATTCTCTCTTTCAGGCTCGCCTACAATCACTTTGTATTTTCCTGCGGCAAAAACTTTAGGATCAAATTCATCACTGATCGCACGAATTGTATAAACTTCCTCTCCTGCACTATCTATAACTTTAACAACAGGAGGTTGCTTTAATCCTTTTGTTACAATAGTTGGCAAATACCCATAGGCCTTTCTGCCATAATTATCTAATTGGTTTATTGTTATTGGCCAATCATCATACATATTTGACATTGCCGGATCTCCATCTCTTGGCCACAGCTCTATAGTAATATCTCTACTAGTCTTGTTAAACTTTACAATACCAAAACCCGCTGCCCTATCATAGAGTTTTGATGGTTTTTTGCCCGTAAATACTGGATTAGAAACTCCATATACCGTAAGGTAATTGTTAAATCCATCAATAAAATCACCGGCATATTTTGGCGCTCCTTCAGGTCTATTTTTTCCGTCTATATTTGGAAACCATCTTCTTGGATAGTAATTAGAAATTGAAGGAACGCAAACAGCCACTCCACCATCTTTCCAATCGTCAATACCATAGTGAATGGTTGTCCCCAAATGTTGGTCTCCGGCCAGATGGAAAGCAAAGCATTTTCTCAATAAATCAACAGCCCTGTTTCTTGGGCTATGGGGCCAGCCGTTGGAATCCATATCTGAAACTATTGCATCATTCGGAGCGTACTCACCTTTTTTCATGATTCTCAATTTCGGTACCACTACATCGCTTATTGCCTCTGCAGGTAGTGTGGCCACATTACTAAAAATCGTTTGCGAGAGTAGCACTTTCATTGTTGTCTCTTCACTCCAGTTTGAGCCCCACTCTTTCAGAAATGTCTCTTGCCGTTCACCAAGCAAGATTGCTCCCTTAACATCACCGCTCTTTCTGATATCAAAATTTTTGTTTTCTGCCCAACCATTGCTAACCCCTGCTTCTTGGGGAAGGATATTGGCCGGTGAAGATTTGAATTTCCGGTCTTCGATGATAGCAAAACTCAATCCTCCATAATTCATTTCTGTGTAGTAAACCCCAATTCCCTGTTTTACTGGAGTAGCGTCATAAGGATCAGGCAAATTACTGGTTTGAGTTCTTTCCACCATTTTCACAAAATCTGCCGGTAATTTATACCCTCCACTATCTTGCCTTTCTTTTGCTGATCCTGTTTCTTTAGCCTTCTTTCCTGCTTCACCCCAAAGATTTCCATGATACACGTCGTGGTCATCCGGTATGCTCACGGTCGGTATATTCCTGAGCAATTCACGATATTCCCAGCCATACATAATCCACTTTCGCAAATAGTCAACCATGGCTTTGTCAAGAGGATTATGAATGTTACCAAATCCACCAACCGGTTCGTAAATTTGATCTCCTGAAAAGAACAACACATCGGGTTTGTGCTTGATCACGTTAGCCACCAAACCTTGATTAGGAAAGCCAACATCACTATTCCCGGTAAATCCAGCTACCACAATTTCATTTTTGTTTACTGGATTTTTCTTAATGGTTCCTTCAAAACTATCCGTTAATTCCTTGTCGCCATTTCCAATATATGTATATGATATTAGGTAAGCTTGATCTTTTGTATCATCCCAATTCTCTACTTTTAATGTGGCGGTACGTGCATCTTTATCAATATTACTCTTAGCAATCTCCTTCCATTTGCCACTGTCTTTTATTTTTAGAATCACCGTTTTTCCGTCATTATTTCCTACTGGAGGTAGCTGTGCTGTCATTTTCAATACCTTTTTACTCAAAGTGTGCTGAGCAAAAAGGATTGGACCAAAAGCATAATCCTCATGGTTTGCAATTTGCTCACCTTCCAACTGCCAATCTGCAAACCATACACTATTTTCAATTACTGTCGCATTTGTTCCCCTTGCTCCTGGGTTAAAATGACTTACAACCACTAAATCTCCAATCATATCTTTAGCAGTAATACTCTTTTTTATAGACGCATGCAATTTATCACCAGATACTTCCATAGTTAATTCATAATCATTCCCTTTTTTATTGGCAATGATTGTCAATGTCATATCAGAAATATTATTCAGGATATCTTTAGAATTTGACTTATTGGTCTCCTCTGGACTTCCAATAAACATACCCCCAGAAGTAGTAACTCCAACATCAATACCCTTACCAAAAACTGCATCGCTTCTGTAATCGTCAAATTCTCCTTTGGCACCAAGTTTAAACCCAACCCAATCTTCAGTACTGTTCGTTGGTTTTAGAACACCAACTTTAACGCTCATTTTAAAACTTCCAGTCTCAGCACTGATTTTTCTGGTGAGCAAGTGCACATTTCTATCCCTACCCAAAACGGTACATATCAATTTTCCGTTTTCTATTTTCCAGTCTTGCATGGGATTTGACCAATATTCCGGTCCGATCCAAATGCGATTGACAGAGGTGGGAAAGTCGCTTGAAAAGGAGATGTCTTTATCAGAAATGTTGCAGGATGCAACGAACAAACTGAAAATAAATGTTGCGATAAAAGTTGATTTCAAATTCATAGATGCTGTCGTTATATTTTCTACAATTATACTATAAAAGTATTATTAGTTTATTGATCGTGCATGTTATAAATAAGGTTTCTAAAAGAACAAAAATCTATTTAGAGTCTGTCCATAAAGTGCTTGATTTTTGCAAGGTTTAGATTTTTGATGGATTTTTGGTTTTCTCAATGCAGCAAATGCCTGAGTATTAAGCAAATTGAGAAAATCAAAAAGATGCAAAAAGATGAATATTTCAATTCGATGACTTTATAGACAGACTCTATTCAATGGGTTTTACAGGATGTTCAATCATTTTTAGGCTGCCTTTATAAAAAATAAAAGCACTAACCGCCATTAAAGTGTGGCTGATGTCAAAGTGGTTGAACCAAATGCCAATACCCCATTCATTCATAAATATAATAGCAGAAATTGCTGAAATCCCAACGGCAACTAAAAATAACTTACTGCCTTCACTTTTAGTTTTTAAATAAGTCACCAAATTAAAACTTGTTACGATTATTAATAATCCGTATGCAGAATGAACTTCTACAAAAAAGAAATTAAGTGTACTAAAAGTGATGGTAACAAAAGTGGCTAGTTCTATTAAATTCATCATTGCGAAGAAATTACCAACTCTGGGCTTTATAAGTGGTTTGGCATATAAAATGGAAGCGCGCTCCAGCAGAGCTATTGAAAACATGCTTGTGAGCCACCCTGGTAATTTCCATGCAAAAGAAAACATATACAAAAACCCATGACCAATCAGACCTCCAAAAATTGTGGCGATGCCCATGGATAAAAAGTAGTATTTCAGGTTCCAGTGAACCTTACTTTTTATTGGAATTTTATGAAGATGATAAAATGCATAAAGGCAAACTACAGACACAATCAAATCTGTAAATGTGGTTACCGGTTCATCAATTCTGATGCCTAAAATTTCAATAGAGGGTTGGGCAAAATTCATTAAAAAAATATGTATTTTAAACAGTATTCAAATTTAGCAATAATAAGCTTTTGGTCACTATCTAATTACAATTGGTACACGACAAATGTTGATGCAATTCTGCACTTTGTTACTTTCACTAACATTTTTATCTTCGAGACCAAATAGATGAATGAGTAAATGATCAGATCCCAATTTATAGCTATTTTATTTTTTATCCTTTCTATCAAAGCAATTGCCCAGATTCCTAAAAAACGATTGCCGCAAAATATAAATGTGCCAACTTACAGACATATTTTTCCCTCCTTGAGCGGAGATGGAAATCAAATGATTTACCTGACCAATTATACCAATGATGATGGGTTTGGATTAAGGTACACCTACAAAACCGGCGCCGAAGTCTGGGCAGATCCCATTCCTCTACCAAGCATCAACAGGTCCGGGTTGGATCATATCGGTAGTTTTTGCCTTAGCTATGATGGAAATTATGTAGTCTTCTCGTCACGAAGAAGCCCAGGTATTGGCAAATACGATATCTGGATCAGTGAAAAAGTTGGAGATAATTGGTCAACTCCCAAGAACCCCGGTAAACCACTCAATACGCAAGGAAACGAAGGAAACCCAAGTTTAAGCCCTGATGGGAAATCGATATATTTTATGCGATGTGAAAGAATGGACAACACAAGCAAAGGAAATTGCCAACTGTTTGTATCGCACAAATTGTCTGCTACCAGATGGTCGGAGCCGGAATCACTTCCTGCTCAAATCAATAAAATCCATGAAACTACACCCAGGATCCAGGCCGATAACAAAACGTTGATCTTTTCCTCCGGGAGAAAAGGTGGTAAAGGACATCTCGATCTTTATTCAACAACACTTGAACAAAAAATATGGTCAGAACCCCAGGCACTATCATTTATCAATACTGATCAAAATGATGAGTATATATCTATTCCGGCAAGAGGGGACATTATATATTTCTCGGGCAAGTACAAAGAGAAATACAATATTTACAAAGCCATCATTCCAGAAGAATCTCGGTCTCAAAAAGTGCTGATGCTTACTGGAACAGTTGACTATGATGATAGCGAAAAACCTAATGAGGATGTTTTGATTCAAGCTTTTGATCTTTCATCAGGAGAAGTATTTACTACAACGAAACTCAGAAAAAACGATGATAGCTTCACTATCTTTTTACCGGAAGGAACCAATTATGATGTGTCGGCATTTCCTCAAAAAGGTGGGCATACCTATTTTGCACAAAACTATGATCTTACAGAAATGTCGATTTCCCGAAAGGAAAAATTACAGGTTTCACTAATGACTATCAATCCAGGAACAATTATTTCTTTACCCAACATTGAGTTTGAAAAATATTCTGACTCATTGACAAATGGTTCTAACATTTCTATTAAACGCATCATTGGTTTTTTAAAGAAAAATCCATCAGTAAGGATAGAGATTAACGCCTATACGGATTTGGTTATTTATGATTCTATACCAGCAGATGATCTTACCGAAATAATATCAGATACTGTATTTTTTCAGCTTTCAAAAGAAATAGATTTGGTCATAGAAGAGGTTTCAAATCGCGATAGTTTAGAAAATAATATTGAAAATGATTCTTTAAGTATAACATTAAGTACTTCATTAGATAGTATTGATAATGTGGAAATTAACAATAATTTTTCTATTGAGAATAATAGTATATTTTCTCCAATCGATTCTATCATGCAAGTGGGATTTCAACTGCTTGAGGAATCAGAATTTGAGGATACTTATTTTAAAATTAACTACACCTACCACAATGATAGAACCCAAAAACAAGCAGAATCACTGATGAATAAATTGATCGTCTCTGGTGTACCAGAAAATTTATTGGAAGCTAATGGGAATGGTGATAACTGGCAAAATGACCAATCGACAGA
>CAYREN010000316.1:0-6080 GCA_964423255.1 uncultured Roseivirgaceae bacterium
GCACACCCTCCATACGAATCTGTGATTATTCCCACCATGGATTTTCAATACTTTTTTTACCTGATTTATCAACGCGTGTCCTAAAAACTTTAATCAATCTTTACTACTTTTACGCCCGATGAAATTCCTATATCCAGATTTTTTATTTGGCCTGATCTCACTTGCCATTCCAATAATTATTCACCTTTTTAATTTCAGAAAATCTAAAAAAATCTATTTTTCAAGTACGAGGTTTTTGACAAATATCAAGATATCTACAAGTCAGAAACTAAAGATCAAGCACTATCTTATTCTTCTTTCCAGGCTAATGTTCTTGACATTCCTGGTATTGGCATTTGCTCAGCCTTATTTCCCCAGCGCAGATAAAAACCCTCAGGCAGAAAATGTATATATATATTTAGATAACTCATCGAGCATGTCCAACAGGGTTGCAGGAACAACTACGAGCTTGCTCCTCGGCATGGACTACGTGAGTAAAATACTTGATTTATACCCTACAAACACGAGCTATAAATTTCTCACCAATGATTTTGCTCCATTTTCCAACACGCTAAAAAGCAAGGATGAAATCAAAGAGAAGCTTACAGAGATGAAACTTAACAATATATCCAGGACATTGCCAGAAGCATACAATCGACTCAACAGCCATACCTTGCGTCAATCTGCCAATGGCAAAGACATATATATTATCTCAGATTTCCAGAAGTCAACAGTGGGGAAAATAAATCAAATAATAACCGATTCGCTCGACCAGGTTTTTGTATCGCCTATATTTTTTGACGCCACCAAAAATATATTCATAGATAGCATGTATCTGTCAAATCCATTTTTACTTTCCTCTGAGAAAAATCAATTAAATGTAATTCTCAAAAATTCCGGGTTTGAGGATGTCTCCGATTTACAAGTAAAACTATTTATCAATGAAATCCAGTATGCAAGTTCTATCATAGATATTCCTGCGGGAAAAAATAAAGATATCTCTTTTGAAATACTGTATAATCTCGAAAATGTAAATAAATGCAGAATTAGTTTTGAAGACTTTCCTGTTACGTTTGACAATGATTTTTACTTTGTGTTGAGGCTGGAAAATAAAATCAATATTTTGGAAATTAAAAAAGAAGATACTGTATCACCAATACAGCAGGTTTATGGCAATAAGCATCTTTTTAAATACATATCTCAAATTGCAACAAATACAGATTACAGCCTCATTCGTCAATTTGACTTGGTTATCATAAATGGCATACAAGAGATTGACAATTCTCTTACCTTGGAGCTGAACAATTTTATTGAAACCGGTGGCTCAGTTTTCATTATTCCCGGCACCAATCCTGTAATTAATTCTTACAAAAATCTTTTGGCATCTATAAATCTGATCACAAATGACACTTCAAGGGTAAATATTTCCATGCCTGATCTCTCCGATCCTTTTTATGAAAATATATTTGAAAATATTAATGAACAAATTGATATGCCCAATGCATTGCCCATGTTGACCTGGAGCGGGCAGCAATCCAATTTATTGAAATTCAGAAACAACCTAAATTTCTTTTCTGAATTTAAGAATACCGGAACCATATTTATTCTATCCTCACCACTCGAAGATCGATTTACTAATTTTCATCGACACGCACTTTTTGTTCCTGTTATGTATCGCTTGGCTGCGAATAGCAAAAAGTCATTCAATAGCCCATACAATAGCATCAATGAACTTACTATTGAGCTAAAACTTGACAGCCTGGACAAAAGGGATATTTACAAGCTTACCAACGATGAAACAGAATTGATCCCCAACCAGAGAATAAGCGCAGGGAAATTAGTCTTGGAAATGCCTCGAAATACCTTAAACCCGGGATTTTACGATTTGAAAGTTGGAGATAAAACCAAAAGCGTTCTTGCTTTTAATCTTGAAAAAACTGAATCATATTTAGCGCAATTGACTTATGCAGACATAAAGTCCAGTTATTCTGCAAATAAAAATGTCATGATTTTTCAGGCAAATGATGCGGACAAATTTTCAAATGAGATTAAAAAAAATAAAATTGGCATACCTTTATGGAAATATGCCATAATTTTGTCATTATTATTTTTAATGATCGAAGTTCTGCTAATTAGATTTTTATAATATGAGCATTCTCATAAAATCTGTCCGGGTTTTAGATCCGAAATCAGCTTATCACAATAAAAAAGTCAATATTTTCATTTCAGATGCAGGTATCATCAAATCCATTGGCAAGGACAATCCTGAGGCCACAAAGATCGTTAGCAGTGATAATTTGATGGTTTCTCCAGGTTGGTTTGATATGCGGGCAAATTTTAACGATCCCGGCAATGAACATAAAGAGGACCTTGATTCGGGCTTGCATGCTGCGGCATCGGGAGGATTTACGGGAGTTGCATTGTTACCCAATACCCAGCCTTGCATTGAATCGAAAAACGAGGTTAGCTATCTCAAGTCAAAGAACAACAAAAGTGTCACACAGATTTATCCAATAGGTGCAGTAACCAAAGGATGCAAAGGAGAAGATTTTACGGAGATTCTTGATATGAATGCCGCAGGAGCAGTAGCTTTTTCCGATGGCGAAAAACCAATCTGGAATACGGATATATTATTAAAATCTTTACAGTATCTCCAGAAGTTCAACGGATTGTTAATCAACCGACCTGAAGATCAATACCTCACCGCTTTCGGTACGATGAACGAAGGCGTCACCTCTACACTTCTTGGGCTGAAAGGCATGCCTGGGCTTGCTGAGGAAATCATGATAAAGCGTGATATAGAATTACTCAAATATGCCGGAGGTCGTATTCATTTTTCGAATTTATCAACAGCATATGCTCTAAAGCAAGTTGCCAATGCTAAGAAAGAAGGCTTAAAAGTAACCTGCGATGTGGCCATACAAAACTTATCATTTGACGATTCCTTGATTGGTGATTACGATACCAATTATAAAGTCAACCCTCCATTAAGAAATATTAATGATATTCACGCCCTCACAAAAGGGATTTCAACTGACAGCATCGACGTCATCGTATCTTCGCATACACCCCAGGACACCGAATCAAAAAAATTAGAGTTTAACCACGCCGAATTTGGTATGCTGGGTTTACAGACATTTTTTCCCATGATCATTAAGAAACAAGGTGGAAATGACATTAATGAATTGATCAAAAAATTTACTGCCAATCCCAGGACAATCCTAAACCTTCCTATTCCAACTATCAATGTTGGCGAAAAAGCTGAGCTAACGATATTTGATCCTGACAAGGAGTGGAATTACAATGCAAAATCTAACTATTCTAAATCTTCCAATTCGCCATTGCTTGATTCAACATTAAAGGGTAGCGTGCTGGGAATCGTTAATAACGGCAAGTCATTTTTTAATACCTACTTATGAGTTTCTTATCATTGAAAAATAATCTCATCGTCGTGCCGCTAAAATATGGAACATATGGTGGAGCCATGGTGGCTGTGTTTTTTATTATATTTTATCTTTTAAAACTCGACCCATTGGTCAATATAAAAATGTTGGACCCATTGTTTCTTGGGATTTTTATCTTTTTTGCCTTGAAGGAATTTCGCGATAAATACAACCAACGTCAATTGCATTTTTGGCAAGGTATGACGGGTGGCGTAATTTGCTATATTACGATCGCATTGATCTCAGCATTGCTTATTTTATTAATGACATTGATAATAAACCCAGATATGACTGTGCAATATATATCAGGTCGAATAGCTCTATTAAGCGAAAACAAGCAGACATTGATAGATACAATAAATGAAGAAACATATTTTGAAACATTGGCCGGTGTGAAGGAGACAACTGGTTTTGATCTGGCGCTAGACGATTTTTTGAAAAAATCAATTATCGGCTTTTTTTTGACTATTGTAATTGCAGTGATTTTACGTAAATAATTCACCTAACTATTTTAATTATGGAAGACAAAGCAACTGTTTCGCAAATTGCCATTAGATATGGAGTCATTATTGGGCTCGTGTTCATAGTTATGGGCATGATTTTTCAGTTCCTGAATTTGGATATGGAAACTTACCAGATTGTAGGAAATATTAATTATGCATTTCTCGCTATCGGGATAGTACTTGCTCACAAAGCTTTTAAAGAAGCCGGAGATGGATTTATGAGCCTAGGGCAAGGCTTAGGAATTGGAACACTTATTAGCTTGATAGGGGGTGCTATGTCTGGTATTTTTACTTATATCTATCTTAAGTTTATCGATGATTCTATGCTGGAGAAAATAAGAGATATGCAGATAGAAAAAATGGAAGAGCAGGGTCTTGACGATGACGCAATTGAAAAAGCTATGGAAATTACCGATAAATTTATGAGTGCAGAAATGATGCCTGTTTGGACTATAGTAGGTATGCTATTCTTTGGCTTTATACTTTCATTGATTATTTCCATATTTACAAAAAAGAATAACCCAACATTAGAATTATAATTAATGCCAAAGATTTTTTATCAATTTATGCAGAAAGAATCGTAGAAAAATGGATCAATTATTTTGTTTACCGTAAAGACATTAATTTCGAACGAATTACAAAAAAGGTAAAATGAAAATAACGGAGTGCTATTCCGAAAAAAAATCAGGTACAATAGAAGTTGGATTTGCAAAATACATTGGTGATTATGCAATCCGAATAAAATTTAAAGACGGAACGGAAAAACTTGTTGACTTTAAATCGTTTTTAAAAAAATCTCAACATCCATCAATTAACAAATATTTGAAAGAAGATTTGTTTTCAAAATTTAAGATTGTTGGAGGAAACTTAATTTGGAATGACTATGATTTGATTTTTCCAGTATGGGAATTGTACAATGGTAGGATTGAATAAATTCAACAAGACTGAGCATTGTTTTTATATTTTGTTTTCTTATTGAATATTTTCCCTATTTATAAAAAAATAACCCAACATTAGAAATATAATTAATGCCAAATAAACTTGATATTTCTGTAATAGTACCTGCATACAATGAGGTAGAATCTATCCCCGAATTAAATGATTGGATCGCCCAGATCATGGACCAAAATGGTTTTTCCTATGAAATACTGATGATAGACGATGGCAGTACCGATTGTACATGGGCCAAAATCATTGACCTTTCAGCAACCAACCCAAATCTAAAGGGGCTGAAGTTCAACAGAAACCATGGCAAGTCTGCAGCACTCAACACAGGCTTTGAACATGCTTCGGGGGATGTAGTAATCACGATGGACGCCGACCTACAGGATAGCCCAGATGAAATTCCCGGTCTTTATAAAATGATCATGGAGGAGGATTATGATATCGTTTCAGGATGGAAGAAAAAACGCCATGATCCAATAAGCAAAACTATCCCTTCAAGATTTTTCAATATGGTTACCAGGAAAATCTCAGGGATCAATCTACACGATTTTAATTGCGGCCTTAAGGCGTATAAAAATATTGTAGTGAAAAATATTAATGTTTACGGCGAAATGCATCGCTATATTCCATTAATTGGCAAGTGGCACGGCTTTAGTAAAATCGGTGAAAAGGTTGTGCAACATCGTGCACGAAAATACGGGACAACAAAATTTGGGTTCGAAAGATTTATCACTGGTTTTCTGGACTTGATTTCGGTCACTTTCGTTTCTAAATTCAGAAAAAAGCCCATGCACTTTTTTGGCATGCTTGGCTCACTTTCATTTGTTGCAGGCTTTTTTATTGCTGCTTATATCATTATCAATAAAGCATGGAGTATTTATAATGATCAGCCATTTCGGGATGTAGTAGATCAACCCTTATTTTATTTGGCCTTAGTAGCAATTATCCTGGGTGTTCAGATGTTTTTGGCAGGTTTCCTAGCAGAGATGTACACCATGGCCAATGAAAAAAATTCACACTATTTATTAATTGAGAAGGTTGGAATATAAAATTGCCATCATCATACCAGTCTTCAACAGGGCTGAAGAATTGCAAGAACTGCTCCAAAGTCTGGTCGTGCAATCAAATAAAAATTTTGAAGTCATCGTGATTGAAGATGGTTCATCTCAAAGATCTGATCATGTTGTCGCCGAATACCAAAAGAAAAAAC
>CAYREN010000317.1:0-6067 GCA_964423255.1 uncultured Roseivirgaceae bacterium
TTTGTGATGTGTCTGCACCACCATTTTCGTCTAAAACCCCAATGCCATCATTGCGGTCAGATAATTTAAATTCAACGATGTAATTTCTTGATTCTATGCTATGTTGATACCATATTTCCTTTTCTCCATAGGAATAACTGGCCATATCATCATCATCATCAACCTTTAAACCACTTCTGTAGTTGGCTGTATTTTGAGCGTAAGGTATCCTCCATCGATAGTTATCATGAATTTTCTGGTAGTTAAATTTTGTATAGGTACCAAAATCATCGGCGCTGGGCCCGTTGCCAGTCAGATCGACAAAATCAAGTGCGAGAACTGCCGTGATCAGAAATGAACCTGGATGTGGCGGGGTAATTGTTTTATTAAAATAATTGTTTCCACCTTTTTCATTGTCTGTAGAATTATCAGGTTTTGGGGGACTGGGATTGTATATAACCAGCCCATCACTATGTGGAGTGCCACTTATGTTAAACGTAACATCATACAACTCTTTTTGATATACCGGGATACCATAATAAAATCTGTTTCCTGACTGATCGACAATATTAATTTCTGAAAGATGATGTGGTTTCCTTATCACATCCCTTCGATTTAAAAGATCTGGAGGATAAATATAATATCTTTCATCATCTCCGGAAATGTCATCTTCATAATATCCAAGCGGCCTGGAGTAACTTTTAATATAGGTATCCAACCCCTGCTCCTGAGCTTCTGCGGCTGTAAGATAATTGAATACAGAACTTCTTGGTTCTCTGTGTATCCTTGTGTTTTGACCTTCTACTATGACGTTATCAATATCCTTAAACCTGTTTACAAATTTACTAAAAGCATTGCTATTGTCTATGGGTACATTTACGGCTTCAAATTCTCCTATGCGATCAAATAAATTAGGATTAGCCATAGCTGTAAATTCACCGGGTGCTTTGAAAAAAACGTGTTCGAAAAGTGGGTCGTGTGCATCATCTTGCCAGGCTAAGTTTGGAGCTAAAGCATTTTCATCTTCCCATTTTTGTGTTGTGTTTTCATGTTTGGTTACAAGTATATCTACTCCGACATGAAATAAATTTCCTGCGGCTAATTCAGCTCCTAAATTGGCAGCTATGCTATTGCTTTCTGTTCTTGAATCTGATAACATTCCGACTTCGCCACGGAATGGCCGAAATGAATTGGAGTAACCTTGAGCAGTGGCAGTATAAATGTCATTGGTAAAATTAGTAATAGGCAACACCGGTACTTCTTTCTGAAATGGACCATCCTTTTCACGATTGAGGTCGTGTAGTACTCTACCGGATCCGGAATTTTGCTCATACATATATCCATAGGATGGAATTGATTCTTCTTTATCTTTTAATTTGCTTAACGACATATAATACCCGCCGGAAAACCCACCGATTGCACCATATCCTTCAACGGCAACTTTCACATTAGCAGATGAAGACAACAACGACATGGGCATTTCAAATTCAGGAGTAAATGTTGGGTTAGCCATGGATAAGGAAAATGTCTGTCCATAAGGGACGTTTATGTTACCTTTCCCTGCTCTTACGGGTATTGGGTTTTGATAAGATGTAGAAAATGAAAGTTGTTTTAAACCTGACCGGGATGAATAGTCCATACCAATACCCGCTCCATATGTTGATTGTTTCGATTCTTGAGATTGAGTAACACTCAATCCAATACTTGGTTTGTATCTGGCGCCATCATTTGAGCCAATGCTAATATCAAGGCCAAGATTAAGACTTGCACCTAATTTTTCATTAGATGTTTTAGCTCCCAACTTCAATGACGGAGAAGCTCCAATATCAATACCGTATCCTATATAGGTATTATAGTTAATCCCAATACTCAAATCGAGGCCAAGGCTGCTTGTAAATTTGCCAACATCATATCCAAATATCTCTAAAGCAATTCCCGTATTTATTCCAAAAGTCACATCCTCTTTAATATTCTGCTCCTTCTTGACCAAATCTCCATTGAAATCATCAGGTAAACCCCTCACTTGTCTGTTAACTACTCCAGGATTAATGTTCCAACCCAACCCAACCCAACTGGCCTGGGCTTCTGTTTGTATTCCCGATTTATAGGAAAGGTTGATTGGATAACCGCCAACATCCATAAGACTGATATTATAGGTAAAATCACCAGTAAAAGGATCAACCATACCAGGCATGTTATCTGGCGTGAAAGAGGAAATCTCAGCTTGGGCAGGTCCATTGTCAGCAATAGTTGATACTGGGTATGTAAAAATACCGGTAATAAACAACAGAAAATATGCGATGGTTTTGGATCTTATTTTTCGCATGATATTTATTTGTTTGTAGGTAAATATTTAAAACTCAGGTATTTTTTAGGATTTGTAATATCCTTAATCTCGAGTGTCAAATAACTTTCTGTTTTTATATCTTTGAGTTCTGTAAGATCAATTGTTATAAAATTATATCCATAATCAACCTGAATTTGATTGTAGTGCATAATATTTCCCTGATAATCTATAATTCTAAAAGGCACCTTATTTACCGCATTATGGTTGATGAAAATGAAATTCAGCTCATTTTTGTATGTTGAATACCAATCCACATTAGGTCGATTAGATAGCTCGTAATAAACCATGCCTGGTTTTCTTTTTTTCTTTTTACTCGCAATAACTTCATCTTCTAAAATCTCTTGCGGCTGATAAACAAACCACCAGATTTCACTACTACTTGCTTCAAAACCGTTTACAAAGGCCGTAATGAACCAACTATATCTACGCCCGGGAATCATTGGTCTCAAATCTAATCCATACTGATAAATTGGGGTTTGAATATCTTCTCCAAAAAACCATTCAGGGTTGGTTTGTGTTGCCGAAATAAAGGTTTGCTGTGGATAAATTTCATAGACTGAGAGCGCATAACTTACTTTTGTATTTGATGGTTGGGGTGCAGGTGGAGACCAAACAAAAAATGGAAATTGTTCTCTTACCGTATCCTCATCATAAGGTGATACGAGATAGGGGGGAGTGGTATTCAATTGAATAATATCGTAACAATCCCGGGCTAAATTTTTCGTTGTTTTGGAGTCGAATAAGAACACACATATTTCATATTCGCCATTGGGGAAAGATGAAGTTCTTACTACGTGATCCTTAAAATTCTGTTTTTGAAATAGAACCTGCTCCGGTAATAACTGGGAATAGTTTGAGGTATTAAATTGTGTAACTCCCGGTCTCAATATAAAATCAGCTGATCGTACCTCAAAAGCTCTGCCTTTTTGTTGGTCTGTTATATATGCTTGCAAATAAACTGAAGTTGATTCTTGAGAAATATTTTGTAGAATTAAATTCCAAAGATCACGCGTTTCGTAGGTGAGTTTATCTGTTCTGATTAAAGTCAGATTAAAATTCTGACCATATAAGGTAGTAGATATAAAAAACTGAAAGAAAATGAATATGAAAAATAGATTAATTTTCCCCATACTAAATTACTTTAATTTGAGGGATTACACTCATTTTTTGAAATTGAGATGCAGCTTTTCGCCAAATATTAGGCTATGGATAAGACCAGTAATTACCAGCCAAACCAAATTAATGTATTTTGTAATGTCAAATTGTATCATGGTTGTGATTTAGGTGATAATAGCTACCGAAAGTTGATATTAAATTGTATTATCTCTTGGACTATTGATCCAAATTATTGAACACATGTTTCGTTTTCAAAAAATTGGTTATTTACGTAAGTCGGTAGGTTTTTTACCAAACTCTTTGACGAAGGAACGATGGAAATAACTTGGATCACTAAAACCTGCCTCAAAGGAAATCTGTTGTATGGTAAGATTTGATTCTTGAATTAGTTTTTTAGCTTTATGGAGTCGATAAGATCGAATGTAGGCGGTGATGGATTTATTTGTCAGTGCTTTTATTTTTCTATGTAATTGAGTACGGCTCATATTCAGCAGCTCACATACCTTATTCACATTTAAATCTGGATTATCTAAATCATTAAGGATCAATTCATCCAAATTATTCAAAAAGGTATTTTCTTTCTCTGAGTGTAGCAGATTACCTTCATCTACATTGTCTTGATCCCTGAATTTTTCAATGAGTATTTTTCTGGATTTAATCAGGTTTTCTACCCTTACTAAAAGCTCATCGACATTAAAAGGTTTAATCATGTATGCATCTGCACCATGACTGATCCCATCTATTTTGTCATAAATATCTGCTTTGGCTGTTAATAATATAATAGGTATATGACTGGTACGAATATCTTGTTTGAGTATTTCACATACTTCATATCCGGTTTTCCTGGGCATAAGCACATCAGATATTATTATATCTGGTATTGATTCGATGGCTTTGGAAATACCTCGTGCTCCATCGGAAGCATTAATCAACTGATAGTTCCCTTGCAGACAAGTATTTAAATAATACATAACATCTTGATTATCCTCTATTACCAATACTAATGGATTATTGACGTTCTCTTCTTTTAACCGAAGTTCAATGGACATTGGCTTGGCTTCCGTAATCGAGCTTGTGAAGTGTTGTTTTAATTGTTGAATCGGTTTTGCATAATTAGTAATAGGGAGCTTTACCTCAATTTGAGTTCCTTGTCCTAATTGACTTTTTATTTTAACTGTCCCTTCCATCAGTTCGACCAATTCCTTGACTAATGCCATGCCAATTCCACTACCTTCATTTGATATTGTAGCTGTATTCTTTGTCTGAAAAAATCTATCAAAAATATTAGGAATATCTTCTTTGGCAATACCGATACCTGAATCACGCACTTGAATGGAGATACACGCTTTGTTCCTCAGAATTTTATCAGAGACTAAAACTTTCACCTCCCCTCTAGCTGTGAATTTAATGGCGTTAGAAAGGAGGTTTGATATAATTTTTTGCAAATTATCCGGATCGAAATCCATAAATAACTCTTGTAGTCTACTTTCAAAATTTAAACTTAAGTAATGATTCGCTGCATGTGATTCATACATCTCAATCAGGTTCTTTATAAAGAAAATAACATCGCCATTTACTTGATTTAAATGAAGCGATTTTGATTCTAATCTTGAAATATCCAACATCTGGTTTACAAGATTCAGGAGTTGGTTCGCATTTCGTTGCACGATTTCATTTGCGTTATTAAACTTAGCAATATCTTTAGAATTGAAGTGCTCAGTGACTTTCTCCGTCAACCCGATAATCACTGTCAAAGGAGTCCTGAACTCATGTGTAATATTAGTGTATAGTCTGGATTTAAACAGATCAAGTTCTTTCAATCTTTCTGCTTCCCGATGTTCCAGCTTCAGTTGGATTTTTAAATTCCAACGTTTCCGCTGAAACCAGTCAACCCATGCTATGGCTAGTATAAATATGGAGATCCCAATGAAATAAGCCCAAATGGTTTTCCTCCAGGGAGGATCAATGAAGTCTTGCGGTTCTTTTGTTTGAGCATGAAAATCGTCATTACTATTTGCCTCATGTAGGTTAAGTTTATAATTCTCAGAAATAACATTCGCATAGAAGATATAATTTCTATATCCGGACAAAGTCCAACTCTTATTATATTTATTTAGTCCAAAACGGGTTGTAAATCTACCAACACCAAAATTATTGAGACTTTTGAAGGTTATTGAATTTTGACCTATGCCATTTTCCTCAGTCTGTTTTTTAATGAAAATATTTGTATCCTGCCCATTGGTTAAGTTTGTAAATAAAAGTTGAATTATTACGACATGAAAAAAACAGGGCAAAATAATGAAATTGCCATTTATCCGAGGTTGTCCATGATTCTTAGGTAGACTAATTATCATGTTTGATTTGGTAGATAAATTAAATCAATTTAAACTTTAATATAATAAATATTCAGTTAAAAGATAGTCGAATATTTAATAAAGAATATTATTATTCCTCCTCTGGCATGATCAGCCAGAGGATAATGTAAAATATAGTACCAGGAAATGCAGCACTCAAAATACTGATAATGACATAGGTAATACGAACTATCGTCACATCCCAGCCAAGCCATTTTGCGATTCCTCCACATACACCACCCAATATTTTATTTCTTGATCTTAATAATTT
>CAYREN010000318.1:0-6062 GCA_964423255.1 uncultured Roseivirgaceae bacterium
CTATATTTTTTTCTGCTATGAGTTGGCAGGCCCCGGAACGGCGTCCGGGGACTATCGAAGGACGGGACACAGACTTTCGCGGAGGTACAAAGAGGGTTTACGACATAATATTTTTCAACTTTAGCGGTAATCATGATATCAATTAATATATTATTTGCTGAATTAGTACATTTCAACCATTGAGGTTATATTTTTAGTAAATTCGCATTTTTGAATAATATCAATTCGAATAAGTTGTTTTAACGATATGCTACAAAAAATAATAGGGGTTTTTAAGGAAAATTCATGGAAAACTTTCATAACTCATCTTGGATTAATTGTGATTGTTGTTGTTGCCATGATCCTCGTTTTCTTCTTTGTCTATTTACCCTCAACCACTAGGCATGGTGAAACAGTAACTGTCCCAAATTTGGAAGGAATGTCGCTTACTGAGATGGATGACTTCCTTAAAACACGACAACTTAATTACGAAGTATCAGATTCTAATTTTGTAGATAAATATCCCCCACTCACTATTTTAAAGCAATACCCTTTGGCGGGTTCTCATGTAAAAGAAAAAAGAAAGATCTATTTGACAATTAATCAGAATCAGCCGAATTCTATTAAAATGCCAAACTTAATTGATGGCTCCCTAAAAAATGCAGAATTGGTTTTGAAAAGCTATGGTTTGAAAAGAGGAGACATAAAGTACAAACCTGATTTGGCCTCAAATGCAGTTCTTGAACAATTACATCACGGGAAAAATATTGAACCCGGTGACACAATAATGAAAGGCTCAGAAATTGACCTTGTTGTTGGAGATGGACTAGGGCGCAGAGAATTTGATGTTCCTCGATTTATTGGGTTACCAGTTGATGAAGCAGATTTTTCTATCAAAGGAAGTGGGTTAAATACCGGGAGTGTGATCATAAAAGTAATAAATGAAGAAAAAATACTTGAATTGATTGAGCTGGCTAAAGAGCTGGAAATCGATACCGCCACTATCATTTTATCCGGACATGTTTTTCAGCAAAGACCAGAAGTGGGAACAAATATTCGCTTGGGACAGCAAGTAGACCTTTGGGTTGTGAGCTTGGATGAAGAGGATAGTTTGGTGGTGCTTGAAAATTGGGTAAATAAAACCGACGAGGAATCGTTATCTGATGAATTAAATGAGGAATAAGGCTCGCTACTATATTTTATTAATAATATTCTCATTGGGGATTTGCAATGTTTCATTTGGTCAAATCACATTTAAACCAATCAATGAATCAACGTTGCTCAAGAATTCAAGTTTAAGAACGGCAGCCTCGGAACGCGACAGCGCTACGATCGAACTCCCTTTTTGGGATGACTTTTCGAGAACAACTTATACCCCTGATTCTACTCATTGGTTTATTGACGAGGGCACATCTATTATCTCTCCCAGTTTGGGTATTGCGCCACCTACTGTCAATGTTGCAGTATTTGATGGCTGGAATGCACAAGGAGCTCCATACAGTTCTCTACAATTAGAAGAGGGTGCAGGGGACAGTCTGGTAAGTAGATTTATCGACCTTTCTAAAATTAATCCAGTAATTAGAGAAACTGTATTTATTAGTTTTTTCTGGCAAAAAGAAGGCCGTGGAGAAATTCCGGATGATATGGATTCCATTAGACTGCAAATAATGAATTCACAAAAACAATGGATATCTATATGGGGAAAGGCAGGTGAAGATGTATCTGAGACAGATGTTTTCAAGCAAGATATAATCAAAATAAGCGATGCCTCTTTTTTTCATGAATATTTTCAATTTAGATTCCAATCTTTTGGCCGCCTTTCTGGTGGATTTGATACATGGAATATCGATTATGTGTATATGAATACCAATCGGCATGCAGGAGACCTGGCCTATGAAGATCGCGCATTAACAAATTTGCCAAGCTCATGGCTAACTCAATTTTCAGCCATGCCCTACGATCATTTTATCTTCAATCTGGATCAAAACCTGCAACCTACTGAAATTGCTGTTTACAATTTAGACAATCAGGTTCAACCTGTAGAATATTATGCCTTAATTCAAGACTCAGTAAAAATTTATGATGAAATGAACCAGGGTACTCCAATAAACCTAGCTCCACAAACAATAACAGAAATAGCATCTGAACCAATAGACCCTAATGCATTTGACACAAACGTAGATTCTTTATCGCTATTTCTGGAAACAAAATTTTTTATCAACTCTGGCGATTCTGCCAATTGGTTGAATAAATACGATTTACGAAATAATGATACTACTTACAATTCTGTTTTATTAGACGAAGAATTGGCATATGATGATGGTACGGCAGAATGGGCTGCAGGGCTCTCGCAAAAATCCGGAATGCTGGCCTATAGATTTGTTATTCCAAAAAGCGATGCCATTACATCTTTAAAAATTTATTTCCCGGATTTTGCACCATCCTCTGCCGGAAAGACATTCACCATTATAATTTGGAATGATTTGTTTCAATACCGACAGGGCAGATTATTAACGGAGCAACACATTGTAAAAAAATCTCTATCTATAAATCAATTTACAGAATATGCTTTTGGTAGGCCGGTCGTGGTAACAGACACTTTTTATATTGGATATGAGCAATCAGTTGATGATTTCTTTCCCGTAGGATTAGACAAGTATGGAAAAACCCAGAGTGGAAATATCTTTATAAATCTGGATGGAGTTTGGGAACCATCCAATATCATTGATGGGAATTTGATGATAAGGCCAGTATTCGGATTTAAAAAAGCTGTTGGATTTGATGACGAAATTTTTAGAGATATAAAGATTTATCCTAACCCAAATAAAGGCACATTTAATATCAAGGGCACATTTGACCATGCTACTGTTTTCGACGTTTTAGGCAATGCACTATTAGACCTTGACGGAGGCATGTTTGACACTGAAATAAAACTGAATAACCCGAAAAGAGGTATGTATTTTTTGAAAGTAACGAAGGAAAAAAAGATCGGTACTTTCAAGATTATTATAAAATAATATCAGATTGGAAATTTCTTTATTCTGGCATATTAATAAATACCTATTTTTTAGCATTTTAAAAATATTACCGACATATTTGGCGACAAATTTTTAGCTTTTAATAATCATAAGAAATGGGATCTATAGTACCAGCAATAACAGCAGTAGGGGGTTATGTACCTGACTATATATTAACAAATCAGGAGTTGGAGGAATTGGTGGATACGAATGATGAATGGATCACATCAAGAACAGGAATTAAAGAGCGTAGAATATTAAAAGGAGAAGGTCAGGGAACTTCTGTTATGGCAGTAAAAGTATTAGAGCAACTTTTAGAAAAAAGCAATACAGATCCAAAAGAACTCGATGCTGTAATACTGGCTACAATTACTCCTGATTATTTCTTCCCTACTACGGCCAATTTAATTGCCACTGAAGTTGGTGCTGTAAATGCCTTTGGATTTGATATGGCAGCGGCATGTTCTGGGTTTTTATTTGCACTGGAAACAGGAGCAAACTTCATCAGATCAGGAAACTATAAGAAAATCGCAGTAATAGGAGCTGATAAAATGTCAAGCATTGTAAATTATAAGGACAGAAATACTTGCATATTATTTGGTGATGGTGCGGGGGGAGTTATGCTCGAACCAAATGAAGAAGGATTGGGTATTTACGATTCTATTTTACGCAGCGATGCTGTGGGCAAGGAATTAATCTACCTAAAAGGTGGTGGATCTGTCCATCCTCCAACACATGAAACGATTGACGCCGGACTGCATAATTTCTACCAAGATGGCAAGCATGTATTCCGATATGCAGTAAAATCAATGGCTGGAGTGGCGGCAGAAATTATGGAAAGAAATAATTTGAGCGGTGATGATATCGCATATCTGGTACCGCACCAGGCAAATAAAAGAATCATAGATGCTACTGCAAATAGAATGGAAGTGGGCCCTGAAAAGGTAATGATGAACATTCAACACTATGGAAATACGACTTCCGCAACCATTCCGCTTTGCTTATTTGACTATGAAGATAAATTGAAAAAAGGTGATAATCTTGTTCTGGCAGCCTTTGGCGGAGGATTTACCTGGGGATCCATGTTTCTCAAATGGGCCTATTGATTTATTTTTAAGGTATAATCTTTAATATGATTGTAAACAATCTCAATTAATTTTGTCCTTGCCTCAATGCTTGCCCATGCATTATGCGGAGTTAACACAAGTTTTTCAGGATTTTTTATTTTGAGCAATGGATTATCCTGATTTATTGGTTCATTTTCAAATACATCAATGCATGCCCCTCCTATTTGATTATTTTCTATAGCATTCGCCAAAGCCAATTCACTAACAATCCCACCCCTTCCTACATTAACCAATATGCTTGTAGGTTTCATTAATGACAGCGCTTTGTCAGATATTAATTTTTTGGTTTGATCGTTGAGCGGAGCATGAATGGTAACCACGTCAGACTCACGAAGTAATTCCTTCAATGACAATTGAGGATATTCATTTTGATTATTTTTCCCTGAAGTAGAAAAGTAACTAACCCTGGCACCAAAACCAGAGGCTGCTTTTGCCACAGTTTTACCAATATTTCCCAGTCCGATAATTCCGAATTTTTTATTATGAAGCTCAATAATTGTAGGCCCATGATGAGTGAAAATTTTACTTTTATAATATCCACCGCTTTTCACATAGCGATCGTAATAACTGAGTTGATTGTATAATTGAAGAATTGAGGCAATTGTATGTTGTGCTACGCTGTTGGAGCTGTAACCAACTGCATTTCTAACTTTAATTCCCAATTGTTTTGCAGATACTAAATCCACGTTGTTAGTGCCTGTAGCACTAACGCATATTAATTTGAGATGTGGACATTGTTTCATGACATCCCTATCAATCACAACCTTATTTGTAATTATTATTTCTGCTTTTGAAATGCGCGAAACTATTTCATTTGGAAAAGTTATTGGATATGAATTAACAATTCCAAAATCAGACAATTTATGAAGATTGGGAACGTCACCTAAGGTATCTAAATCCAGAATTACAATTTGTCTCATACGATAGATTATCAATTAATCAGAACAATACTTTTACATAAATGCATAAAAATATTGAAAATCACTTAAAGGATACCAGGAAATTAATATTGCAAAATGATATGCAAGTGTTATCCCTTCTAACGCTCCGATCTTTTGGACATTTTCGTTTTTTTGGCATCAGGAAATTGTGTATTCCCATATTGCACTGAGTTATAATATTTCAATTTCTTTTTCCCAGCATGACTATTGAAAGAATATTTTGCTTTGCAAGCTGAAAGTGCAAATAGTGTTATTAAAAATAATACAATAATATTTTTCATGATCTAATCTTTTAAAAGCCCAAAGAAAGCCGGAGTAACAAGCAAAAAATTATTTCTATAAAACGGCTCTCAAAATGGTTGAAAAAAAAAGTATCAATTTTGCTCGGTCCTATTTATTAACCTCTTATAATTCTATGATATAAAAATAAGGAGTTATCTAATGATCATTAGTTAAAAAATAGTGAGAATAGCATATGAGTTAGATTTAAGAATCCATTAACTAAAATAAACAGGCATAAATTCCATTTCATATTCAATTAATTAACCAATAATTTTCAAGACTCAATAATTAAAAATTCACATAATCCTATAAAATTTTGTAGGTTGAAGGTATAATATAATTACAATGAAAATTATGCTTAATCATCGAAGAAAATTTATAAAAAATACTCTAATTGGAGGGTTGGGAATCGGATTATCCTCCACGTCTCTTTCAGCCCATTACTTGGGCAAGGCCAATGAAACTAAAATTGGTATTATTGGCCTTGATACTTCTCATTGCACTGCTTTTACCAAATATATCCACAGCTTGGACAATGGCTTTAAGGTAACAACCGCATTTACCACGATCACAAAAGATATTCCATCTTGTTTTGATAGGGTAGATAAGTTTACACAACAGATTAAAGAAGAAGGAGTAATAATAGTTAACTCGGTTGAAGAATTACTTGATCAAGTTGATTGTGTACTTCTTGAAACTACAGATGGTCGTCATAG
>CAYREN010000319.1:0-6048 GCA_964423255.1 uncultured Roseivirgaceae bacterium
TAGCAAACAGGCCTCGGAACGGTGTCCGGGGATACTGCTAACTAAGACCCAAATCTCTTTTCTGCTTCTTCTAATATGGATATTGTGGCTGTTGCTCCACACCGACTGCAACCTGCTTCCTGAACAGCAATTAATCCGTCCAGACTTCGTACGCCTCCTGCAGCTTTTAGTATTACGTCCGACCCAACACTGGCCTTCATTAGTTTTAGGTTTGGAATAGTTGCGCCTTCATAGTTGTATTTTCCATCTTTTCCTTTTACAAATCCAAATCCACTGGAGGTTTTTACATAATCTGTACCCACCTTGGTACAAATCTCACAAAGCTTTACAATATCTGATTCTTTGGAAACATAATCAGTTTCAAAAATTACTTTTACAATAGCATTTAGCTCATGGCATACACTGGTAATTGCGCCAATTTCTTTTTCAATATAATTCCAATCACCTTGAAGCGCCTTGCCAATATTGATGACCATATCAATTTCTACCGCACCGTCTTTGCATGCCTTTACTGCTTCAAATAATTTCACGTCTATGGCAGAATTTCCGGCAGGAAATCCAATTACGCATCCAACCAATACATCGCTACCCTTCAATAATTCTACTGCCATTGGTACTGCATAGGGTTTTACACATACCGAAGCAACATTATATTTTTTAGCCACCCTGCATTCTCGTTTTAGATCTGCATCTGTCATTGTAGGATGTAAAATAGAATGATCTATCATCTTGGCTAGCTCTTTCGTTTTTGTCATTGTTTTAGTGATTAATTTTCAATTAATGATTATAAATATTTCCTATTGGGTATTTCTTAGTATTGCAATATAGATAGCTGTATATGTTCAGATTAGGACTGCTGGTAGAAAATTTAATGGATATTTGAAGGATTGGAGAACCTTGATCCAATTTCAGTAAATAGGCACTTTTTTCATCGGCATATAATGCTCGCAATTCTTGCTCAGACCCAGTAACCTCAATTAGATATTTCTGACTAAGCGTTTTGAAAAATGAATTATCGGTAAATTCAAGATCTATGAAGCCATCCAAATCTTTTGCCGAAAACCAATTGTACTCAAGCATTACAGGCAACTCTCCTACACATCTTAAACGTTCAAAATAGTAACATTCATTTTCCAGCTCCTTATTACCTGCCGGAAAAGGTAAATTTACAGGCCATGTTCGAAGCTGTGGTTTTTGCAGAAAGATAGTTTTCACATTTTCTCCAACAGCCTCAGAAAATCCTTTTACAGTCAACAAGCCCAAAGATTTTCTACGCTCTTTTACTCGGCTTCCTTTACCCTGTTGTTTTTCGATGAACCCTTCCTTCAGCAATTCGTCTAACGCTTTTCTGGCAGTTGTTCTAGTGATCTTGTAGGTTTTGCAAATTTCATTTTCAGAAGGAAGATAATCCCCATTGGCATATATCCCCTGCTGTATGCGAGATTTCAGGATATTGTAAATTTGCCGATATCTTACTTTTGTCATTTATAAATATTCAAGTATCGTTTCCTTACATGTTCCGGAAGAATTGCGATGAAGTTTTTTGTCGTTTGGGTCTCGTCAAATTCATCAGGAAAAATTTCTTTTAGGCATTCTTTCTGAAATCTGTATCCTCCGTTTGGATCATCCTGTTTGTGGAACCAGGGATAATCTGTACCAATAAATATTTTTTTTACCAAAGCTTTCCTTTTTGCCTTATTCATACTCGCTACCATTTGAATCATCAAATCGAGTTTGTATCTAGGATTGTTACTTCTTTCAGGATAATCTCTACCGATCAAAACTGTGTCTGCATATAAGTTTTTTACATCCAAAAGGAGATCAAAGTTATCTTTTAAAATCTCAGGCAACATACTTTCCCATTCATCCACGCTATTGGGTTCACCCTGATATTCTTGCGTATAAACAGCTAAATGGGCAGCTATAAATGCCGTTTCACTATGTCTTCCAGCTAATTCAGCCATTTGGGGCAAAGTACATATTTTTGGTTGATCAGCATCTGAATGAAAAAGTAATGGCCTTCCGAGTTTTTCTGCTGCATCACAAATTGGATCAAAGGCTTTGCTGGTGGCATTTACAGGCTGACCATTGGTTTCATAGTTAACAGGTTTCCGTAAATGAATTTTATAACCCAATACAGGGCCGTTAGGATCTACTTTCAATTCCAATGGATTAAGCGGCCATTCAAAAGGGATAAAACCGGGACCAATGGTTTTAAGTTTGGGCATAAGATGCAAATCTTTGGTTCTGATAATTACCTGGCCATGTGTCAATCCTTCGTCAATAAAATATTGTTTGATTTGCTCAATATTCCCACCACCATCATACAGGTGGATGTGTGAATCAAGCCTCATGTAGAATTTTTTTTTGATCTTGTTACTTCTATAAGATTGAAAAAGCGTACTCCCTAAAATTGCTGTACCGGCAAGGGATGCCTTAGAGACAAAAGATCGCCTATTCATTTTATAGATGGTTTAAGATAATATTGTTGTTGATTACTAATTCAATTTTTTAATGAAATAAAGGCAACCCAAAATTTTGAATCCGGAGCTGAAATCTTAGAACCCTTTTCTAATTTGATTTCTTTTGTTTCCAACCAACTATTTTCAAGGATATTCAGCCATTCAATTTGTGCATTACCCAAAAGATTTACAGCATGCTCCCCACCATCCAGATACAAAATAGCATAATTGCCTTCGTCAGCATTGGCAAGTGTATAAACTTCATGTCTTCCTTTATAGGCTACAAACCACGGATCAGGTTGCATTTTAAAGAGGTTGATCCTTTTGAGCAACATAGACATGCTCTTCACATGTAGCTGAGCATATTCATTGAGCCCGATTCCATAAATGGGACGGTGAAATCTTGCACTTGCGAGTCCTGCAAAAAGATTGCGCCAGTATCTTTCAGCCCCTTGTCTTGGTCCGCCGGTCCAGATTTCATTGACTGGTCCACCATATATTTTATCAACATTTATTGGCCGGGGATGGTCAGATTCATGAACGGTTTTATAAACAGTATAAAGGGTCGCATAGTGAATCTCATTGAATTGAGCCCCATTGTTGGAAACATCAATAAAATCATAAATTTCTGGATGATCAATCATGGTTTGAATACTGCCGGCCCCATCATGGTTTGGGTGGTCGTAAAGCGTTACATTGTTTTGTGGTACAATCCGTTTGCCGGTATTGTCCCAGTTATCAAACATATCTGTGCAATAGACTTTTTTGGATTTTATTTTTGCCATGTCTTTGACATAATTAATCCAATACTCTCTCCATTTTCTTTGTGCATAATTTTCATTATTCATGCAATACAAAACATTATCTGATTGGAGGGTATAGGATAATATTTTATCGACATATTTTTTTTGATAACTGAGTACGGTTTCGTTCGAATTTGGAAATCCCGGGACAGTTTCAAAAAAAGGATTTAATTTTTCCCAGTGATAGACATGATGTTCTTCAGGTAGTCCACTGGATTCAGCAGAGTAATTAGAATTGAACAACGGATTGAAAGGATTTTCATTCCACCCTCTGTCATTGAATTTGTGAAAATCTACCGTAGGCCATATTTCTAACTGAATAATTATTTCCCTCTTTTTGGTTTCTTTAATCAGGTTTTCAAATCGTTGCCAATAATCAGGATTAAAAGTATCCAGGTCATAAATACCATTCACATCTTTATATGGTTTTGCATTTCCTTCATCCCTCCAGCTCATGTTTCCTCTCACGAAATTTCCACCTAAAGATTCGAGCAAATCTAATTCTGAAATTAAGTCATCGTTTTGGTGTAAATTATCATTGCTCGATCCTCCAAATAAAAACACAGGCTTTCCATTATATTGCCAATACATTGGGTTTTCAGTATAAATATGGATTCCATTTTCAATATTATTTGCTATGCTTTGGCCAATATTTTTTGATGTGCATGAGATTATCAGTATTGTAATGAAAGTAAATTTGATAAGATAATTAATTAGTGTTTCTAACATGTAATAAATTTTAGGTGTAAACATTGCGTAGATATCAATCTTATATTGTGATTGTAGCGCCTTTAGCATTAAAAAGTGGTTATATCATTGAGGAATCCATCTGATTTTCATTAAGCAATTTTTCCGGCAATTTAATATGCATCGCAAAGATACAAACACAACTTGTACGTACAAGCAAGAAATGAATATATTTGAAATTAACTTAAGACATTCCAGTAGTTTGTTGAGTAGGATAATGGAATTTTGAAGGTTTATTGCTAACCCAATTGTCGAAAAGATTACTAGTTGCTTAAGAACCAACTTACGAGGCAAGAGTTGTCACTTATCCAAGTAAAATTAATTCTCTGATTTCATTAGTGTATCAATTTTACAATGGTTTTGAATATGGAAATTATTTATGTGTGGTTAATAAATAAGGAAATATATACATCAATATCGTATTTGGTAAGGTAAACAAAATAGCAGGTTAGCTTAAGTTAAGAAAGCATAATTTTTTTATCAAAAGTTATGCTTAAATTAGCCAGAAATTTAAATTGTATATGAAATGGGAAGTAAAAAAAGTAACTATTTAAATCAATCTAATGGAGAAAAATAAGATTGGTATCGAACAAATCAAGGTAGGTGCTGCAAGCTTCTTTAGTTTGTTTTCACTAGTTGGTTTTATGTTTTATGGACTTCCTTTTTTTTATGATTTTTGGGTAGAAGAATATGGCTGGTCGCATGCACAAGTCACATCAGGGAATGCAGTTGGCAAAATTGTAATGGGATTGTTTGCCTTTGTAGCAGGTTGGCTAATTGATAAGTTAGGGCCGCGGAGGATAATGCTCGTTGGAGTGCTATTGGGAGGAGGCGCAGTAATTGGGCTAAGTATTGTAAATTCCATATGGCAATTTTACTTTTTTTATATACTTATTGCATTAGCATATATGACAGCGGGTCCTTTACCCAATCAGGTATTAATTTCCCGATGGTTTAGTAAATCAAGAGGTAAGGCCATGGGCATAGCCTATTTAGGCATTGGGGTTGGAGGAATGTTGGTCCCGCAGGTTGACAAGTTTCTGATCGATCACTTCGGATGGCATTCAGCCTTAATGATGTTGGGTATCCTGATGATTGTCATTGCCTTTCCGATAGTTTGGTTTGTTAAAGACAATGATGATAGTAAACCAGTTGAGATAAAAAAGAAGGAATCTAATGTGTCTTTAAAAGAAATTTTTCGAAACAAGAACTTTTATTTCTTGATTGTTGGAAGTATGTGCTCGATCGGGGCAGTGAGTGGAACTAGCCAAAATCTTAAACTTTTCTTGAGCCTTGATTTGGATTACTCTCAGCAGCTCGCTGCCAATTTGATTTCTATTGTACTTGCATCTAGCTTGGTTGGTCGTTTGTTTATGGGTTGGCTGGCTGACAGATGGCCAAAAAAGTATGTAATGATACTTATTTATATTCTTGTAGCTGGCTCTATACCATTATTATATTTTGCTCATGTACCAGGCATAATTTATGTTTTTGCTTTCTTTTTCGGTGTGGGTTTGGGCGGAGATTATATGATCATCCCCTTAATGGCTGCCGAATTGTTTGGCGTTAGAGTACTAGGCAGAATAATGGGCATTGTGCTAACCGCAGATGGCTTCGGAGAGGCACTGGCCCCAATGCTAGTTGGTTGGCTGCGTGATCGTGGTGGTAATTATACAAATGGATTTACAGCCCTGATTGTGCTGGCAGTAATTGGTGCAATTGCAATTTCGATGTTACCTAAAAAATCGAAATACAGCTAAAATGTTTGTTGCTTTATTACTTAGCCACAGTAGCAAAATATAATTTTACTATAAATTAAAAGTATTATCAGAAACCGGTAATTATTATATAAATCCCAATAGTTTATTCTTTTTATAATAAATATTTTCTATGTCAAATTTAGCTTCACTTTCACCATCTGCCAAAAAGATACTCAAAAGCGGACACGTCTTTGTCCCCAGTCCTTTGGTCATGGATGAGAATAAAAAACTGCTCGAATCTCATCAGCGATTGCTGACTCTTTATTATATAAAATC
>CAYREN010000320.1:0-6040 GCA_964423255.1 uncultured Roseivirgaceae bacterium
TAGGTGTCTTCACAGTAAATTTGGGGTTAAAAGTTATATTATTAATAGTTTTAATATGTATTCAATAATGTGATTTCAATAATAATCAAAATTATAATCAGAATAATATGTAATTATAAAATCTAAATGGTTCATGTTTTTTTATTATATATAATAAGGGACTACTATTTCAGCACCTGTTTGATTGCTGCTAATAGCACTTGTTCTACCTCTGGATCTACATAAGATGATTGCTTGTCATCCTCATATCCTTCTTGTGTGTAGGCAATTTCTGTGCAAACATACCCTGGGCCATATTCCTCATAAGCTGCTGTGCAAACATGATCTTTAGGTTTCATCATTTGTGCTGCCAGTTGATATTCGATAAAGGCTTCACCCGGCAAATTTAGCAAATGAACATTGCCAATTTTTAAAGCTGAGATATTTACTTTGTGGCCCGAATTGGCCCTGCGGATCCAGGCGAGCTGAGTAGCCGCAATAAATTTGGAAAGTGAGTCAACTTGATCATCTTTTAGTTGAGATTCAAGATCTTGCTCAACTAGCTGTTTTCTTACTGGAAGATGAATTTCAATATTATTCCATACTAAATCTGATTTTGTCAAAGGAACTTTTTTCGTTAGTTCCCATGCCTGTTGCATGGCTCTTTGCATCCTATTTACTAAAATAGGTCTACGTTCGGTTGAACCATCATTGTATTTACCCGCAGTAATATTGCCCGCTGCTCCAGTAAAATAAATATTGGGCACGCCTAAAATTTCCTCGCGATTTTCTCTGGCAATCCCAACAAAGTCTGAACTAACATCACCTTTTCCATAGTGACTCATTGGGTGTGTGGCATAATAATTTAAAATAACAATTGGCTGCTCATTATTCCAAAAGCTGACGCATTTCAACCATGGGTCAATTAAACCTTCCGGTGCTGCTATGGCAGCTGAATCTCTGGTGCTGCTCCACCTGACAATCCGCACTTTGCCATCTTCACCAAGAACCCTACGATTTGAAGCAACCTTTTTTACTTTTGCCTCACCAAAACCTACATGTGAAACAGCCTGGGCATTTTGCTTAGCTTTATTGACTGCAAAGGCCACGGATTGGATTGAATTTTGCATGTGTAAATTATCAAAGCGCCACCCACCTAAGCCATGTTTATTGAGTATCTTTTCAGTTGTAAAATCACCCCCGCATCCATCATGCTGGTGCAAGGCATGAACAGATATTCTTTCCGTTGTTGTGCCAACAGCTTTTGCAAGGCTTTCTCGCCAAGCATCCTGCCCTTCGTTGGCAATACCAATCCAATCCACTGCACATAATACAATGGGGTCTTCATCAGACAAAATGACAATACCTTTGGCATAAAGGGAATCGACGATTGATCTTGTTTTAGCATATGCCACTGGGCTACCGATAGGAGGGGATACATTGACTTTGAAGACGCCTACTTTAATAGAATTTGAACTTGGTTTGCTATTACATTGAGTTAAAGCTATTACCAATGCCAACAATATTGAAATCTGGCCAAATAAATTATTATACCTTAAATATTTCATTGAATTCAATTTTACACTTGTATTAGTTGCTAATTTGTAGCAGCCATTTTTCAATCAGAATTAATGGGGAATGGTGTTAGTTGACCCTTGTTTTGGATCATCCTGTTGAGGCTCAGTAGATTAAGCATCAAATATCGAGGTTGGTGGTAATTTCCTCTACGCTTTGGACTTATTTGCACTTTTTTTCTTTCTCGATCTTTTCCTAAACGGTCTACCGCCTGACGCCAAACACCCTGGGCTTCACATGGCATGGTTTGGTGTGTAAATGTTCGGGTTCTTTGGTACCATTCTTTGGCCCAATTCTTACCCGTATATTCAATTGCAGTCATGCATCCGATCATTATTTCACAATGCGTCCACATCATCTTCACTTCGTATTTTGGCCCACGAGAATAACCTGGAATATCAAAGACCAGGTAGTCCATACTTGCGCAACCATCGAATATATAGTCCCAACTCAATTCGATAAGCCGTTGTATCCTGTCATTGGCAGTGCTAAATAGATTCTCATCTTTGCGTCTGATAGCTTCGGACATTACCATCCAATAGGTTTCAATTGCATGACCTGTGTACATGCATCCTGCATAGTCATTAAATCGAGAGTAGTCATGCATTAGGAATTCATTAGTTATCCCATAATCGGAATTCCAGAATCGATTTAAAATGGCATCTAAATGCTCATCAATAAGTACTTCAAATTCAGGATCCTGCTCAAACGCCAGTAGCTGAGAAAGCACACGCAGCAGAACCATGGAATGCCCTAAAGACCGCAACCCTTTTGACGGGACTTTAGCAACAGTATAAGAAACGCCGATATTGTTATAGTCTGGCGAATCATAAGATTTGATTGCGATCCTAATTGATTCCTTAGCGAGTTCAATATGCCTTTTATTGCCAGTTGCTTTACCGTATTCAATCAATCCTTCAGCAATGAAAAGTGAACCATATATTACTGGATTTACACCATCAATCACCTTTCCGTTGCGTTCTGTTTTATCAACCCATTTTCCTGCACCAACCGCCATGAACTCACTAAGAAACTTATAAATTCCATTGGCCACATCGAGCCATCGTTGATCTCGACCAAAATTATTGTAAAGGAATGAATAGACCCAAAGTCCTCGGCCCTGATACCACGAGTTTTTAAGGCCATTGTAAACTGTCCCATCGGCATTTAACTCGCACATAATGCCTCCATATTGTTTATCAATTGCCTCTTTTTCCCAGAAGGGGAGATATTCGTTGAATAACCTGTGATGGTAGTCATCTCTAAGTTCCTCAAGGGTTATTCCAGCTATATTGTTAGAAGCCAGCCTTTTTGGGAAAACTTTTGCCTGTTTTGCCAAGGTTGATCCTGCTAAAGTTGGTGTTGCCCCAGCCAACCCCAAAGTGAGTGTGGCCTCTAAAAAATTACGTCGCCTCATTTGTCCATTAAATTTTCAGGTAAAAAAATCTATTCACCATAGTATTATATGCGAAAAATTTGGCGCATATAATATCCATTAAACTTTATCCAACCTTATCTAACTGCTCTCTGTTTTCATAAACTTTGGTAAGTGCATTGACAATATCATCCATATCTTTTTGAGAGGAAATTAAAGGACCGGATGCCCAAAGCATCAACATTTCTTCATCGCATACGATATCACAATTGGGGCATACCATCTCTTCCTTAAACTCCTGGAGTCGTTGAGCAGAGTACATTTTTTTATAAACTCTTCTGTTAATGATATTATCTACCCAAGGTTCTTTATGCAAACCATTGGCGATATATGGACTTAAACTTACTCCTTCTGCAGCCATGGCTTTCAGGAATTTACTTCGGTCAGCACCGTTGTATAATTTCTTATCGTAGCTCATGGAATATAGATAGAAAGATCCTTCCTCTGTTCCTTCATAAAGTTTTTGTGGGTAAACTCCAGGTATATCTTTTATTTTCGAAGTGAGGTATCTTGCATTTTTATTTCTCTTTGTGTGACGCTCCATTACAGAAGGAAGTTGTCCCATTAAAATTGCACCTTCAAATTCGTTCATCCGATATTTTGGTCCAATAGTCTCTGTTCGTCCACGCTTGGATGTGCCATGGTTTTGAACAGTATAACATTTATCCATAAGATCGTCATCATTCCCAATAATACTTCCTCCTTCGCCGCATGCGAGTACTTTACTTGACTGGTGACTAAAACATCCTAAATTCCCAATAGTACCAAGTGCCTTTCCTTGATATTTCGCAAAGTGTGCCTGGCAGGCATCTTCTATCACGAAGAGATTATGTTTTTTTGCCATTTGCATAAAACGCTCCATATGTGCCGGTTGGCCCATCATATGCACAGGCATGATTGCCTTGGTGTTTTTGTTGATCAGAGGCTCGACTTTATCTGGATCGAGTTGGAAAGAAAGGCGATCAATATCTGCCAAGACGGGTAGTGCCCTTGCAGATAAAATAGAAGAAATAGTTCCCGGATCGGTGTATGGAGAAGTGATCACCTCATCGCCCGGTCCGATGCCAAGTGCTTCTACTGCTGTATGGAGTGCCTGAGTTCCTGAGCCTACCGCCACACAGTGTTTGACACCAATCATCTCAGCATATTTTTTTTCGAATGATGGTACTGTTCCATTTTTAGATTGAATCCTACACCAGATACCACTATCAGTGGTTTTTAAAATTTCGTCAACGATATTTTGATCACGGTAAGGCCATCTTGGCCATTCCTTATTGCTTCTTATTGCTTTACCTCCTAATGCGGCCAATTTACTGGATTGATTGCTGCCACTAATATTGAAGGCATATGAAGGAACAATTTGGCTAGCGACAAGCGCACCGGCAGAAGTACTTTTAATAAATTTTCGCCTGGTAAAAATACTGTGTTTGATTTTCATAATAGTGGAGGGTTTATCTAATGAAACAGGCAATGCCTGAAATAATTATTAAAATCTGTCGTCATACAGGATTGTAATTTACTAATTGCAATGTTTATACAGTTGTTAGACACATGGAAATTAATGTAATAATTTCACTAGTAAAAATATAAAGACATGAAGAGAGTCAAAAGTTATAATGATATTTTATTCTAAATAATTGTGATAGACTATACTTCTGAGGCTGGAAATATTTCATAATCACCTGTCGTCGTTCCATAGGTAGCCACTCAATTGCTTACTACCTAATAGTTTTTTATGTTTGAATTGGAGATGGAAATTACAGTTTTACACCCAACAATTCGCGCATTTTGTTTCTGGAAGGGCGCGTATTTTTACTGAATTCATCTTCATCAGAGTGTAAAGGTTGATACAATTTTGGGCGACGTGACAAGGTATGCGCAAAGCCAATAGAGTTTACAATATCATCCGTATCACAATCGGCAATGACAAGGTCATCTCCCAGAGCATTCGTTTCTGCTGCAACTCTGCCGTGCGGGTCTATGATACACGCATTGCCAACTCTCACCTCATCAGGACCATCAGGGCCAACTCCATTGGAGAAAACAACATAACAACCGTAGTCGTAAGCACGAGATGGCAACCAACGCATTAACCATTCTCGGCCCTTGGGCCCTAAAAATTCTTTACGTAATGCTTCAGGATTTTTATCTTTATTTGCCCAAAGTGCTGGAGATACAATTCCCATCCCCGCACTAGGAATATCAAAACCCCCTGTTTGATGGGGAGCCAAAACTATTTTGGCTTTTTTCTCCCAGCAAAGCATCATATAATTTTCAGTCATGTTATTGTCATAACAGATTAAACTGCCAACTCCCGCACCTTTGACATCAAAAGTAGAATATTCGCTGCCGGCAGACATTTCCGGATGTACAAAAGGGTGAATTTTTCTAAAGGCATTTAATAATCCCTTAGGGCCCACAGAAACAAAAGTATTATAAAAATTATTTTGCTCATCTTTTTCGATTATCCCAGCACTGACAATTAAATTATTGGCTATTGAAATTTCCTGAAGCCGTCGAACACTTGGGCCGTTAATGGGTTCTGCAATAGATAATACTTCTTCTAACGACAAGGCTTCAACATACATGTATCCCGTAATGCACATTTCAGGGAAAGAAATGAGTTCGACTTTTTCTTTTGAAGCCATGCGACTCAAAGCTTCAATAACTCCCAGGTTATAAGCCTTATCTCTATCCTTGTGCTGCATTTGAACAGCTGCGATTCTTATTTTTGCCATGTTTTTTCTAAAATTTAAAACTACTTTTTCTTTCCATCCCGATACTCTACTCCTTCCAACTTGATCACGAGTGGATTATCCCAGGTTTTGTTCAATCTCTGGGCTTTAACTACATTGATGAAAATTCCATTATCAACAACAGACAAAATAGGCTTAGGTGAATGAGAAATATGATATTCCATCATTTCTTCATTCTGCCCAAGCACAGAAACTTTTGTATTTGATGAGCCCTTTAGCGACCTGATGAAAAATGCTCTTTCTTCCATCCATTTCCAGTATGGTGCATTAACAAAAGCATAAACAGTGTTTTCAT
>CAYREN010000321.1:0-6033 GCA_964423255.1 uncultured Roseivirgaceae bacterium
GAGCAAGCACACCATATTCATTCAACGGTCAGGGTGGTTTACATACTCTCCGGAACAGGTCGTTGTGTTGTCGGAATGGGGGAAAACTGCATAACCGAAAAATTATACCCTGGAAAATCAATCATTCTGCAAAAAATGTGTCCGCATCACTTTGAAACTGATGGCGATCATCTGATTGCCTTGCCGTTACATATATTCAGCTCTGTTGGTGCACTTGAAAATAATCATCCCATGTTTCATGGAACATATTTAACAGACTGAGCTGTTTCACTTCCCAATGTTAAATCAAAACCGGGGTATATCTATGAAAATTACTGATAATCATAAAAACAGGGATAATTATGTTTTTGATGATTGCCCGGAATTTTATCGGTTGGATAACAGACAAAACAGGAGCTTTAACCCTGTCTCAAAAACTATGCTGGAAGACAAGCTACATGTGCTGTTACCCCAATGGCTTATCCGGGGTAAAAACATCCTGGATCTTGGCTCTTGCCTGGGGGCTGCTGGTCAATGGGCGCTGTTTCATGGTGCATCATCTTATACAGGTGTCGAAATACAAGAAGACTATGCGATAAAATCACAAAAACTGTTAACTTCATGGAAAGACCGCGCCCGTATTTACCGGCAAGATATCCGAAGTTTTATCCATGAAAAAAATGACAATTCGTATGATGTCATTCTAATGGCCGGTGTTATTTATCTGTTTGTTGACCCCCAAAATATTATTGATAAAATGTGTCAGATGGCCAAAGAATCTGTCGTCATTGAAACAACATACCCGAAAAGTATACGTGAAGGGAAATTAGCACCTTCTGCGTTAATAACGGAATATACATACAGGCAGGAAGTTAACCTTTCCGATGGAAATGAATCTTTACTCGGCATATGTGCCACATCTTCACTTCGGGCACTGGATCTCATGTTTAGCCTGAATGGCTTTGGAAAAAATGAGCCGACTCTCACTTTTCCGGAAAATAAACACATGTTGAATTATTCGGATAAAAATATATCCGGGTCAAAAATACCCTTAAGGCTTGCTGTTCGTTATGTGAAAAAAAACTCAAGAAAACCGGATACTCTTGAGCAAAGTCTTCCTGACAAAAAAGGATTCAGGCGCTCATGGGAAGATGATCCCGTTAGTAAAAAACGCACTTGTGAACGAAACAAAATATTACAACAATTTGACAATGAAACCGGCTCCTGGAAATTTGATGAAGAGGTTGCAAAAAATTTCTCAACTATCGCCAACCGGGAAATCCCGGATTATCAACGTGTCATTAATAAAACAGTAAAAGCAGTTAATAAATGCGGGTTCAAAAACCCTAAAATTATTGATGTTGGCAGCGCAACAGGGGAAACACTGGAACGTTTTCACAACGAAGGATACCGAAACCTCTTTGGCGTAGACAATTCAAGGGAAATGCTTGATCGGTCATTTAGCAAGGCAACACTGCTATGCTCCGAGGAATTCCCGGCAGAACACGGCCCATTTGATGTGATTATTGCCAACTGGGCATTACACTTTATTGATCAGCGAGAAAATTATTTACGGGCAATAAAACATTCGTTAAGCCAAAACGGTATTTTTGTATTGACAGAGAAGCTGTCTTCATCTTCATTGTCTCATTCACTGTACGACGATTTTAAACGTAACAATGGAATGACTGACGATGAAATAAAAAGAAAATACAGCCAGTTGAAAAATGTATTAACATCACAATCTTTACCCTGGTATCTGGATACTCTCAAAAAAACAGGGTTTGGTTTTGTCGAGATTATTAATGCCAATTCAATGTTCGTTACGTTCCTGATACAACAAAATAAACGGATAGAGGCAACAAGGAGGTAGCAACAAATGTGGCTTGAAATTGAACTTGATTCTTTTAAAGTACAAAACCACGGGTTTATTGAAAAAAAATTAGTCGGTGATATTTTATACGTATCTCCTGGATTTGAACATTTACAGTCAGCTCGTGATTTAATCCGGAATGAGCGCGGCATTGCCATTGAAATCAATACCAATAAACAGAAAATCACCTTTGGGAGGGATTATCTCGGACAATACCCTTTGTTATTCATGCATACTGACAACAAATTATTCTTGACAGATGACATTTTACATATTGACTGGTGGAGCAGAAAGAATGATATCAACCTGACCTTGTCCGAGGAGGCGCTGGCACTGTATTTCTCATTCGGTTATATACCGCAAGATATGACTGCATTTAATGAGGTTAAATCATGTAAAAACATTACACTTTATCACTGCTCCAACAAAATCATCACCGAAGAAAACGTGTTTGTTCCAATAGAAGAAACAGATAATTGCCACATCAACGATGTTAGAGAATATCTTTTTGAAGAAGCAACAAAGCTGGCAAATGACCATCAACGTTTTGATGTATGGTGTTCGGGAGGCATTGATTCATCTGTCATGGCTTATTGCTTTAGTCATAACGGCAGGTCTTCTGACATATTAACGCTGGGTTATGACGAGGATACGTTAGACAAATTTGGTGACGGGGAGATTCAATACGCCAAAGAAATAGCCCGGCATTGTCAATCACCATTACGATATGCACAACTCTCATCCAGTAATTTTATACATCTGCACAAACAATTTACCAGCGGACATAACGGCCCGGTCATTGATACCTGTGTTATTGCCAAATATGCCCTGGCACAAGCAACACTCAATACAGCAATTACCGGTGAAGGTGGAGATCCCGTTTTTGGCGGTGTAAAAAATACCAATATTTTATTTGCGCATAGCCAACACCCTCGATTGGCGCCGGGATGGCTTTATGCTTATGCGCATCGCCGTTTTTTTAACCGGCTGGATGATATATTTATTCATGGTAACGAATTGGCAGATTATGTCGTTGAATACCTGAACAAAAAATTTGAATTTTACCCTGGCGACCTTCTTCGGAAATTATTTTATATCAATACCATTGAAAAACAAGGCGGTATGATTTTCCCGCAATCCTATTATCCGGGAAAGCGCTATGGAATATCAATACATCACCCACTGACAAATTTGAGCGTGTATCAGTCTGCATTTCATCTCAAGGATGAAAAGAGATACATCTATCCCGATGGAAAGCTGGTATTGACCCGGTTATTCAGGAATAAAATATCGGAAAGTATCATAAAACGTAAAAAATCAGGTACTATTATTCCACTCAGAAATTTTATGGGAAAGATGCCAGCGAACTACTTTGATGTTACGGAATTAAAATCATCCGGTTATTTTAATGAGAAAATACTCGGAAAAATTGATACTTATGCTGATGATGAGCCACAATTACTTATTTACGGATTCATTACACTCAATAAATGGCTGCTAAACAGGAAAGGAGTAGACCATGAATGAAATATACCCATGCCGGATAATTATTACCAGCGATAAACAACTGGCTCAACATTATAATGAAGACCCCAAAAATGCATTGTCAGCATCCAGCTGCATTACGGTTGAAGAAGGTTTTCTCTTGTTTGAAGAGAAAAGAAAAATAGAAACGATTATACTTATCAATGGAGAGGGGGAAGAGCTCATTCACTCTCTTGGAAAAAAAACTGGATGGGATAAAAAAAATATGCCGGACATTGTTCGTATTGAAACATCCGACAGCTATGAAGATACAACAAAAACCATTAATAATACCATTACCAAATCATCCTTGCTGTTTTTAGGCCTGGCGGCAGGAGCATGGGCAACATCAGAAACAGGTATGGAAATATGGGTAGAAGGAGGGATAGGGGGAGGAGGAGACGGGAATGGCTGAATCAGTATTATTCAGAGATACTTAACCGGGAAGGGATTTCATGCTTAAAATATCGACGACAAATTACCTTTGGATAAAAAACAAGCTGGAAGATGATGAGATTATAGTATGGATAGGGCAATTTTCTTCCTCATACAAAAGACCAATATTCAGCATTAATAACCTGTGGATTTTTTTATTTATAACTATTTTTTTTATGTTTTTTTTGTCAACGGTATTCGCTATATTTTTATCTGCCTTATTTTTAATTTTATTAAAACCCACTTCAAAAATAAACAGTATATATATAATTACCAATGCAAGAGCTATTTCATTAAATGATACTGAAAAAAGAGAATTTATTTCATACTATCCTGATCAAATTAAAAATTTTAAATGGCGAAAAAATGCCGATGGGTCAGGAGATATAATTTTCAAAACTGAATTCCGTCAGGAAGAACAAATCTGGCGCACACCTACAATAAAAAAAATTGGCTTTATGAATATTTCGAATGTAACAAGGGTTATGGGTTTATTGGAAAAATTAAGCAAGAGAAATTATCAATACAATTGAAGCACATGATATAACTCAGGAGTGGAAATTAAATAACTCATACAGATGGCATTCTGGCTATTTCGATATTTTGCGACTGAAGAACGGGTGAAGACGGGCTGAGGCAAGGGTACCAACTGTATGAGTTATTTAATTTTCATTCCCTGGTCTGTCTTGTCCGATGCACAATATCCGAAAGTTATAAAACACCAATAATATACCCACCGGCCTTTCTAAAGTGACAACGATTCATTTTTCCGTCAGGAAGTAAAAAATGTCGAAAACAATAATAAAAAATAACCAGCCTACCCTGTTCGCGATCATCTTGCCCGGAATCCTCATTGCTGCCACCGGTGTCGGGGCCGGTGATTTGGCAACTGCCAGTTTTGCGGGAAGTCAATTGGGTCTGGCCATTTTATGGGCTGTTGTGGTCGGTTCTGTTTTCAAGCTCGTACTCACAGAAGGATTGGCACGCTGGCAACTCGTCACCGGACAATCTCTGTTAGAAGGGCTGGCGCAGCGCCTTGGACCCATTTTTGCCTGGCTGTTTCTACCTTATTTGTTGCTCTGGTCATTCTTTGTTGGCTCAGCATTAATGAGCGCATGCGGCGTAACGTTGCATGCCTTGTTTCCCCTGTTTGAGGATGACGCTCAAGCCAAAGTCGTATTCGGTATCGTTAGCAGCCTGGTGGGACTGGGACTGGTCTTGCTGGGCGGTTTCAAATTATTTGAAAAAATTATGGCGTTCAGCATCGCTGTTATGTTTGCTGTCGTACTGGTCACCGCTGCCCTGTTATGGCCGGGAATTGACGGGGTGATACAGGGACTTGTTGTGCCCGGTATTCCTGATGCGGACGGCAAGGGTATTGCGTGGACTGTTGCACTGATTGGTGGTGTGGGTGGCACGCTGACAATTCTTTGTTACGGTTACTGGATACGGGAAAAAAATCGTGACTCTGTTGAGCATATCCGCACCTGTCGCATCGATTTGGCAACCGGTTATTTACTGACGGCAGTGTTTGGCATTGCCATGGTGATTATCGGCAGCCAACTGGATTTAAGCGGTAAAGGTGCCGGATTAATGGTTACACTGGCCAATACCCTGGAACAATCACTGGGTGAAACCGGACGCTGGTTATTCCTGATCGGAGCCTTTGGCGCGGTGTTCAGCAGTTTGTTTGGTGTATGGCAAGCGGTACCTTATCTGTTTGCCGACATTTATCGACTGTTCATTAACCGGCAGACTGGAGCAACCACCGTCGATACCCGGGGCTGGCCTTATCGTAGTTATTTATTTGCCCTGGCAATTGTCCCCATGCTCGGGCTGATGATGGATTTTAAACAAGTTCAGCAATTTTACGGTATTGTCGGTGCTGCATTTTTGCCTTTATTGGCTGTTGCGCTATTGATTATGAATGGCAGTCGCGTACGGTTGGGGCAATATAGCAATAACTGGTTCAGTCATATTTCACTCAGTGCCACGGTGGTATTTTTTGCGGGAATGGCATGGATGAAGTGGAGTGCCTGGTGACTGTCAGGAATGGAAACTGAATAACCTGGTACATCGTCATGCGCTAATTGTCGGGTTCAGTTCCTGTCATGCCCTGCAACGGCGTTGCCGCGCTTGACAAGGGAGCAACTATTGCCTGTGCATGACGATGTACCAGGAACGCACACGAAATAACTTCTCTGTCTGACGCCTGGATTTAG
>CAYREN010000322.1:0-5937 GCA_964423255.1 uncultured Roseivirgaceae bacterium
AGATTTTTATGACCACGAGATCAAGGCTATTTTTGATAAAATCAGAAGTGGTAATGATTTAAGTTCAATAGAAATATTAAAATTCAAATCTGCTATGTTGATACATTTTGGTATCATGGATCACGAAAAAGGATGGACACAGCAATTTCATCTTGGTGCTTTAAGAAACAACAATAGCAGGATGGTTGGCAAACTTGGCCCCGATACGGGATTTGATTCGATAGGCGACTTTGAAATGGCAAGGCCGATTTCACGTTTTTTGGATAAATTAGATTCGGAGGATCAATTGGCAAAAACAGTAATTTATAATCTCAACCCAAATGACAATTATTTGGTAGGCACCATGATAGGAAATTTCAATGATGGCTCAATACCGAATAAAGTTAATTTTGGTACCGGATGGTGGTTTATGGATCAAAAAGAAGGTATGGAAATGCAGATGAATGCATTATCCAACCTTGGACTTTTAAGTAGATTTCTTGGTATGCTTACGGATTCAAGGAGCTTTTTATCATATCCTCGCCACGATTATTTCAGAAGGATATTATGTAACCTGATTGGAAATGATGTAGAAAATGGAGAACTACCAAATGATATGAATTGGCTTGGTAAAATGGTGGAGAACATCTCCTACAATAATGCAAAGGAGTTCTTTAAGTTTTAATGATAGAATGATAGAATGCGACAATGATAGAATGCAAAGAACATATTATAACATTGTAGCATTAAATCACCGTAATAAATAAACACAATTAAACCATGGGAAAAATAGTCACTTTTGGAGAGGTCATGCTGAGGCTGGCTCCACCTGATTTTTTGAGATTCAAGCAATCCACCTTTTTGGAATCCACATTTGGTGGAGGTGAGGTCAATGTTGCAGTTTCCTGTGCCAACTATTGCTTGGATGTGAGCTTTGTAACCCGACTTCCAAAAAATGATATCGCCGATTGGTGTGTGCGGACATTGAAGACTTATGGAGTCAATACCAATGACATTATTTATGGTGGAGATCGGGTAGGAATTTATTTCCTCGAAGCAGGAGCAGTAAGTCGAGGGAGTAAGGTGATTTATGACCGGGCCAACTCTTCAGTGAGTCAAGTAGAGCCAGGTATGATTGATTGGAAAAAGGTATTCGATGGAGCTAGCTGGTTTCATTGGACAGGAATCACTCCTGCAATTTCTCAGGGTGCTGCCGATGTTTGTCTGGAAGCTATAAAAGCCGCAAATGCCCTGGGAGTCACTGTTTCATGCGATTTGAATTACAGGAATAATCTATGGAAATATGGCAAATCTGCCAGTGAAGTAATGCCGGACCTCGTTGCCGGAACGGATATCGTATTGGGCAATGAAGAAGATGCGGAAAAGGTTTTCGGAATCCATCCGGAAGGTGTGGACGTAACTAGCGGTCATGTAGAGGGTTCGGCCTACGAATCTGTTGGAAAGCAAATGATGGCCAAATTTCCAAGGGCAAAAAAGGTGATCATCACCTTGCGTGGATCAGTAAGCGCCAGCCACAATTCATGGTCGGGCGTGCTTTGGGATGGAGCAAAACTGTTTCAGGCACCAACATATCAAATTACCCATATTGTAGATCGGGTAGGCGGTGGCGATTCATTTATGGGCGGATTGATCTATGGATTAAACACTTATACTGATAATGATCAAAAAGCATTAGATTTTGCGGTAGCCGCATCTTGCCTGAAGCATACAATCAAAGGAGATTTCAACCAGGTAACGGTTGAAGAAGTTGAGAAGCTGATGGGCGGTGATGCTTCGGGGAGAGTTGCGAGGTAGTAAGAAGTTGGTGGTTGCATTCATATAATTTAAAAAACTATGAATTTAGATTTTCTTAATAATAGTCTAAATGATCTAAAAATAAACGCCAAATATCCAAATAACCCAACGCATCGCAATCAAAAATACAGATTCACTAAATTGGGCATGGACATTAAGAAAAAATTATAAATTGTAATAAAATGGCAAAATATTCAAGAATAGAAGTTGCGCTGACCATGAAGAAAGGTGGTATGGTGCCGGTCTTTTTCAATAAAGACATTGAGATATGCAAAAAAGTGGTAAAGGCTTGCTACGATGGTGGAGCGAGAGTTTTTGAGTTTACCAATCGCGGAGATAGAGCTCATCTGGTGTTTCAGGAATTGATCATTTGGGCAGAAAAAGAAGTTCCGGGAATGATCCTGGGTGTGGGCTCAATTGTTGAGGCAGGAACTACTTCTCTTTATATTCAATTGGGAGCAAACTTTATTGTATCTCCAGTTTTGAATCCGGATATGGCAGTAGTTTGCAATCGCAGAAAAATATCCTGGTCGCCGGGGTGTGGTTCTTTATCAGAAATATCAAAGGCAGAAGAATTGGGTGCGGAGGTAGTTAAGATTTTCCCCGGTTCGCAAGTCGGAGGGCCAAGCTTTGTGAAAGCCGTTTTAGGTCCGTGTCCATGGACGAGTATCATGCCAACCGGTGGAGTTTCACCTGATAAAGAAAATCTGTCGGCCTGGATAAAGGCGGGAGTTCATTGCGTAGGAATGGGATCTCAATTGACAGTAAAAGATAAAAGTGGAAATTTTGATTATGCTGCTATTACTCAAAAAACAAAAGATGCAATAAGTGTTATTTCAGGATTGAGAAAATAGAGGAAGTCAGGAGATTGAAGTCCGCAGTCTGATGTCAGAAGTCGGCAGACAGCTGAACCAAAATAAATAATTCATAATAGAATAATACATCCTGAAATTTGTATTTTGCCCTGCAATGAAGAGGATAATTATAGGCAATTGTAATGAGGCAGAAATCTTATCTGCAAAATGGATACATTATTGAATTGTTAAAGTTGGAACACATTCTATTTAATAACTAATAAATGCAAAAACACCTTAAAATTCCAAAACTACTTGTGTTTGTAATTATCATAGGATTTATTATTTCTTCCTGTGGAGAATTGGCAAAACACAAAACGCTAAAACTAGCACATACATTACCCACTGATCATCCTGTCCACGAAGCCATGACTTTTTTGGCAGATAGGTGTAGTGAACTATCTGATGGGCAATTGCAAATAAAAATTTATCCCGGAGGGCAATTGGGTTCTGAGCAACAATGTGTGGAATTACTTCAAATTGGCAGCCTGGCTATCACAAAAGTTTCAGCTGCAGTAATGGAAAGTTTTACAGATGATTATAAGGTGCTGGGGCTTCCATATATATTTCGAAATAAGGAGCATGCTTTTAAAGTGTTTGATGGAGAAATTGGAAATGAATTGTTGCTCAGCACCAAAAATAAATGGATTAGAGGACTTTGTTTTTATGATGCCGGAAGCAGGAGTTTCTACTCCATCAAAAAACCTATTCTTACTCCTGACGATCTGAAAGGGATGAAAATAAGAGTTATGAAAAGCAAAACAGCAATGGATATGGTTCAGACACTTGGGGGAAACCCAACTCCTATTTCCTATGGTGAGCTTTATACTGCTTTGCAAAGTGGGGTAGTTGATGGTGCAGAAAATAACCCGCCAAGTTTTTATACTTCACATCATTACGAAGTTTGCAAACATTACTCAATAGATGAGCATTCTTCGGTACCGGATGTTTTGATTATTGGACAGCATATTTGGGATAATCTCTCTGAAATAGAGAGAGGGTGGTTGCAACAAGCTACAGACGAGTCTGTTTTGGTTCAAAGAAGATTGTGGGCCGAATCAGTTAAAAAGTCTTTAGATGAAGTTCAAAAGGCTGGAGTAAAAATATACTACCCCGATAAGGCTCCATTCATAGAAAAGGTGAAAGATGTATATGATTCTTATAAGGATCAAGAAGTCATTTATTCATACATTCAAAGAATTCTTGCAGTAGATTAAAATATTATGACGCTTAGAAATAGAATAGATAGTTTACTTGAAAAATTTCTTGTTGCCATCATGGGCATACTTGTTCTGGATGTGTTGTGGCAGGTGGCAAGTAGATATATTTTAAGCTCACCAAGTTCCTTTACAGACGAACTCGCAGGATTTTTACTAATATGGGTAAGTATTTTTGGGGCTACCTACGTTACTGGGAAAAAAGAACATTTGGCCATTGATTTATTACTTCAAAAATCAGGACCTTCCAGAAGGAAGTTTTTGGAAATATTCATTGGCCTGTGCATTATTATGTTTTCACTTTTTGTTTTAGTAATTGGTGGGTCTTGGTTGGTTTATACAAGATTTGCCTTGGATGTAAAATCTGCCGCATTGGAAATACCTCTTGGATATGTATATATGGTATTACCGGTAAGTGGTCTTTTGATCATGTTTTTTACAGCAGACAATACCCTCAACTTTTTAAAGGAGCATAAACAAAACTAACATGGATTATACAGGAATTTTTATATTAGTTATCAGCTTTATTGTCTTGTTATCCATGGGTGTTCCGATCGCTTTCAGCATTGGTATTTCGGGGATATTAACTATGTTGGTGAGTATAGACTCCTTACCGGCACTTACCACATTTGCCCAGCGAATGGCAACAGGACTGGATAGTTTTGCACTTTTGGCTATTCCATTTTTTATACTGGCTGGCAATATTATGAATAGCGGTGGCATCGCCTACCGGCTTATTAATTTTGCAAAAGTATTGGTAGGAAGTCTTACAGGTGGTCTGGCTTATGTAAACGTAATTGCCAATATGCTTTTTGGAGCAATATCCGGGTCGGCAGCGGCAGCCGCTTCGGCCATAGGTAGTATCATGGGCCCTGAAATGAAAAAGGAAAATTATGATGATAATTTTAGCGCTGCAGTAAATATCAGTTCTGCCACAACAGGACTTTCTATTCCACCAAGCAACGTACTAATAGTTTATTCTTTGGCCAGTGGAGGAGCGTCAATAACAGCACTTTTTCTTGCTGGTTATATCCCTGGAATATTAACCGGGCTTGCCATCATGATTACTGCCATGTCAATTCTTGTTCTAAAAAAAGAAGGAATACTTGGTCTTGTAAAAGCTTTATTAAAGTTGTCAATTATTGGAGCATTAATTTTTACTTTCATCTATGGACTTATTTATGCTCATGGCAATTTTTCATCTGGAGTTTATACAACAATTTGGATGGTATCGCTTGCGGCATTCATTGCTTATGCCATTTACAAGACAGTTACCAATAAAGAAAAAGCAAGGGCAGGCTTTAAGATATTTTTCGACGCCATACCAAGTCTTTTTCTATTGGTGATCGTAATTGGTGGGATTGTTGGAGGTTTTTTTACAGCCACCGAAGCTTCGGCAGTAGCAGTATTGTACGCTCTGGTTTTAGCTATGATTTATAAGGAAGTGAAAGTAGCCGATTTACCGGATATAATTTTAAGATCAGTAAAAACTACAGGTATCGTCATGCTATTGGTAGCTACATGTATGGGACTTTCTTGGATTATGGCCTATGAAAATATTCCACAAAATGTTAGTGATGGTCTTTTGAATATTAGCGACAATCCATATGTGATATTGTTGATTATAAATCTGATACTACTTTTTGTTGGGGTTTTTATGGACATGACTCCTGCGGTATTGATATTCACACCGATATTTCTTCCAATTGTTCAGTCGCAACTGGGCTTATCTCCCGTACATTTTGGGATTATAATGGTACTTAATCTTAGTGTAGGATTGTGTACCCCACCTGTAGGATCAGTATTGTTTATAGGATGTAGTGTGGCCAAAGTAAGAATTGAAACTGTGATCAAGCCTTTGTTGCCCATGTTTTTGGCCATGATTGCCATATTGATGTTGGTTACTTATATCCCAAAAATTTCACTCTGGCTTCCTGGGTTATTTGACTTTTAGCCAAAATAAAAAACCTGACTACTCCATGGAATAGTCAGGCTCTATGGTAATTTTTAAGGTTTATTATATTTCCTCTGTTTCTACGATTTTTGCTAAAATAGATTCGTAGGGGACTACA
>CAYREN010000323.1:0-5925 GCA_964423255.1 uncultured Roseivirgaceae bacterium
TTGCATCATCATTACCAGAAAAAGAATTTACATGAAGCGAAGATCGTTTCACGTTTTTGGACAGTCGGTATTTTACTGGCTATTATCACATTGGCAACATTAAAACTTAGATAGCAGAGGTAGCATAATTTATGAAAAAGAAGATCGTCATATTGGGTGGAGGTGAGAGCGGAGTTGGTGCAGCTATTTTGGCTAAAGTCAATGGTATGAACGTCTTCCTTTCAGATAATGGCCTTATAGCATCGAAATATAAGCGAGTACTTACGGAATATAAAATTGAATTCGAGGAAGGTCAACATGACACAGATATTATACTTTCTGCCAATGAAATAGTCAAAAGCCCTGGTATTCCTGATAATGTACCGCTAATTGAAAAGGCAAAAGAAAATAACATACCAATAATTTCTGAAATAGAATTTGCGCTTAGATATTCTAAAGCTATGATAATTGGTATCACCGGAACCAATGGAAAAACAACAACAACCCTCCTGATATATCATTTGCTGAAAGAAAGTGGGTTGGATGTTGGGCTTGCTGGGAATATTGGACACAGCCTTGCCAGGCAAGTTGCTGAGGAAGATAAGGCGTGTTTCGTGGTGGAGTTGAGTAGTTTTCAATTGGACGGTATGTCAAAATCGAAATTGCACATTGCTATCCTGCTAAATATTACTCCCGATCATTTGAACAGGTACGATGATAATTTTCAAAAATATGTAAGCTCAAAATTTCGAATCGTAAGAAATATGAGAAAGGAAGATTTTTTCATTTACAATGAAAATGACCTGAATATCAACGAGCAAAATGCGCTGTTGAAATCTCATGTCAATCATCAACCGATTGCATTGAAAAAGTCAAATGAATCAATAGCATATCTGTTTGAGAAATACCTGACGTTTAAGGGAGCAGAGCATTTAAATAAGATCGCTATTGACCACCTTCCGCTATTTGGCAATCACAACATGATAAATATTCTTGCTGCTGTGCAGGCAGTAAAAAACATGGGAGTTGAATGGAGTCAAATATTATCTGCACTAAAAACATTCGAAAATGCTCCTCACAGATTGGAATATGTTGGTAAAATTAAAGAGGTGGATTTTTTCAATGATTCTAAAGCTACCAATGTGGATGCTGTTTGGTGTGCGCTCGAAAGTTTTGATGTACCCATCATTTTGATTATTGGTGGCAGTGACAAAGGAAATGACTATAATCAAATTGATGATCTCGTTTCTAAAAAGGTAAAAGCAATAGTGGCGTTGGGGATTGACAATCAAAAGATAGAATCTCATTTTAAAAATTATTTGGATGATGTCACCTCTACAGATAGTGTTTTCAATGCTGTAGAAATCGCATTGTCAAAATCATCATCCGGAGATGTAGTATTACTTTCTCCGGCATGTGCGAGTTTCGACTTGTTTAAAAACTACGAGGAAAGAGGTGAGCGATTTAAGGAAGCCTTTTTAGCCTTGAAAGATAAAATCGAAAGCAACCAATTGAAGATATGATAAAAGAATGGGTTGATCGAAATTTGAAAGGAGATCCTGTAATTTGGGTCATTGTTCTTGCATTGTCAATATTGAGCATATTGGTAGTATATAGTGCTACCGGAACCTTGGCTTATAAAAATATGGGAGGCAATACCGAACATTATCTTTTGCGCCATAGTTTTTTGGTAGCTTTAAGTCTGTTTGCTATGTGGGCGGCACATAAGGTCGATTACAGGTATTATGCCAAAATATCCAGGTTGGCATTAATCATTTCGGTTCCGTTACTCATTTTTTCATGGCAATTTGGAACAAACCTGAATGAAGCTTCAAGGTGGATTACCATTCCTTTAATCAATAAGACATTTCAACCGTCGGACCTGGCAAAATTGGCACTCATCACTCAGTTGGCAAGTATGTTGGCATTGCGCCAGCAAAATATTAAAGATTTCAAAGAATCGCTTATATCTATATTGATTTGGTGTGGACTTATCTGTGGCCTTATCGCCATGACAGATTTATCTTCTGCAGGTTTGTTGTTGATCACCTGTATGATTTTGCTTTTTATTGGTCGTGTTCCAATGAAGTATTTAGCAATGTTAACTGTTGTAGGACTCATTGCCGGAACAATAGCATTTTCTTTTGGACAACGGCGTGAAACAGCAATCAGTCGGATACAAGATTTTGTTAATCCTGATGAAATTCCTTTCCAGGCCAGGCAGTCTTACATAGCCATTGCTACTGGTGGGATTTCCGGAAAAGGTCCAGGAAATAGTATCAGGAGAAATTTCCTTCCTCATTCCTATTCAGATTTTATATTCTCCATCATCGTTGAGGAGTATGGAATTATTGGAGCTACAATTGTCATTTTCTTATATCTGGGGTTGCTGTACCGGGGTTTGCTCACAGCCACAAAAAGCGAGCGTGCATTTGGTGGATTGCTTTCAGCTGGACTTAGTCTGGCATTGGTAATGCAGGCAATGGTAAATATTGGTGTTGCGGTGGGGCTATTGCCAATTACAGGTCTGCCATTACCTCTGGTGAGTATGGGGGGGACATCCTTGTTGTTTACTGGAATTTCTCTGGGAATAATATTGAGTGTGAGTCGAGGTGAGATAAACGAATTCAATACTAAAAAGTCGAATAATTTTAAAAATGTAGCCAAAGTGGCTGTGTAAATATTGATCGAAAGAAAAAAACCATATCGAGTTATCATTAGCGGAGGAGGTACTGGAGGACACGTGTACCCTGCTATTGCCATTGCTAATAAAATGAAGGAGCTGCTGCCTGAAACCAAATTTCTATTTGTCGGAGCCAAGGGCAAAATGGAAATGAAAAAAGTACCTGAAGCAGGATATGACATCATAGGACTTTGGATCAGTGGACTACAGAGGAAACTGACTTTAAAAAACCTTCTTTTCCCGATCAAATTGTTGAGCAGCATAATAAGAACTAGAAAGATCATTCGAAATTTCCAGCCTGATGTGGTAATTGGTGTCGGCGGGTATGCCAGTGGTCCTACTTTACAAACTGCAAATAAGAAAGGAATTCCAACATTACTGCAAGAACAAAATTCGTATGCAGGGCTCACTAACAAAATGTTGGCACGAAAGGCTAAAAAAATCTGTGTGGCTTACGAAAAAATGGATAAATATTTTCCGAAGGAGAAAATTGTACTCACTGGAAATCCGGTAAGAAATGATATCATAGATATTGATCATAAAAGAGATAAGGCAATAAAATTTTTTGGTCTGGACCCAAATAAGCCTACTCTTTTTGCTTTTGGCGGAAGCTTGGGAGCGAGAACATTAAATGAAAGTTTATATGCCAAATTGCAGGATTTGATGGACGCAGATGTGCAGGTAATATGGCAAATCGGATCATTTTATTTCAAAGAGTTTACTGAGAAGTTGAAAGGAAGTGAATTGCAAAACATCAAATATTTTGAATTTTTGAAAGAGATGGATTTGGCATATGCAGCTGCTGATGTTGTGATTTCAAGAGCCGGGGCATTATCTATTTCTGAGATTTGCCTGGCAGGAAAGCCTGCTATTTTTGTGCCTTCTCCGAACGTGTCGGAAGACCATCAGACAAAAAATGCCATGGCATTGGTCAATGCAAAAGCAGCACTATTGGTTAAAGACAAGGACGCTGTGATAAATCTAATTCCGGAGGCATTGAAATTAATATTCAATGAAAATCAGAAAAAAATACTTTCAACAAATATCAGGCATTTGGCAAAACCACATGCCGCAGAAAATATTGTAAAAGAAATAATTGGCATCGCAAGTTGAGAATTGAAGACAAACATATCGTCTATTTTCTGGGTATAGGAGGCATTGGTATGAGTGCCCTGGCAAGGTGGTTTTTGCATATCGGCAAACAGGTTTACGGCTATGATAAAACAGAAACTGCACTTACCAAAAAACTTTCTACCGAGGGGGCACATATCCACTTTGACGATAGCATAGCATCTATTCCTGAAGCTGTATTAACGTCAGGCAGAGATGTACTTGTAGTACTTACGCCTGCTATCCCAAAGAACCATAAAGGATACAATTATTTATTGGAACAAAACTTCTCTATCCTCAAACGATCGGAAGTTTTGGGTTTAATTACGCAAGAACTGTATTCTGTAGCTGTAGCAGGAACTCATGGAAAAACAACCACTTCTTCCATGATCGCACATATTTTAAAAACAGCGGCCAAATCAAGTGTAGCCTTAATTGGTGGAATTCTCCAGGGATATGAATCAAATCTGATATTGGAAGGTGCTTATGATTCTAAAACCATTGCTGTGTTAGAGGCCGATGAGTTTGACAGGTCATTCTTGAGGTTGTCTCCTGATATCGCAGTTGTTACGTCTGCTGATGCTGATCACCTCGATTTTTACGGCGCACACGATGAACTGAAATTGTCTTTTCAAAAGTTCATTCAAAAAGTCAAACCGCAAGGGCATGTATTTATAAATGAAATGCTGAGCTCATGGTTGGTCAATGAACAACCGGAGATTAGCAATCATTATTATGGGTTGGAAAACGGCGAAAGCAAAGCTTCAAATATTCATATATCCGGAACCAATTTTATTTTTAATTATCATGGAGAGTCAGCAAATATTGAGAATATCAGACTGCCTACTCCAGGATATCACAACGTAGAAAATGCGGTTGCTGCCATTTCTGTTGCAGTACAATTGGGTATTGATCCAGAAAGCATTAAAGAAGCTTTGGGCTCATTTCAAGGAATAAAAAGGCGATTTGAATATCATATTAAAGAAAGTGAATTGGTGTATATCGACGATTATGCACATCATCCTACAGAAATAAAAGCATGCTTGGGATCGATAAAAAGTATATATCCTGCAAAGAAAATTACAGTCATATTTCAGCCTCACTTATTTACAAGAACCAGAGATTTCGTTGATGGATTTGCAGAAAGTCTTGACCTGGCCGACGAAGTTGTGCTTATGAATATCTATCCGGCCAGAGAATTACCTATTGAGGGTGTGACGTCAAAAATCATTTTTGACAAAATGAAAAATATGAATAAAAGTATGGTGGAGGACAATGCGCTTTTGGATAAAATATCAGAAATGGATACTGAAGTTTTAGTGACTTTAGGTGCTGGTAATATAGACATGTTTGTTTTGCCAATTAAAGAAATTCTGGAATCAAGGCTATGAAATTGAGATTTAGCAAAATATGGAATATTAGCAAGATAGTCTTCATTGTGGTGCTGATTTTTGGTTCAATTGGATTTGTGGAAAGGCAATACAACCAAAGGATTTGTACAGCAATAATTGTTGATATAAATAATCAGTTTGAGAATTATTTTATTAATGAAGCTGATGTCATTGACTTGATTACTGATGGTGGATCTCAGCGCATTGTTGGAGAATCTTTTGATGAATTGAAATTAAAAGAAATAGAAAGCGAACTATTGAAAATGAAATTCATCCGTAAGGCGGAAGTTTATAAAGATCTTGAAGGAAACCTGATGATCAGCATAGATCAAAGCAGGCCAATTGCCAGGATGATGGGTCGAAAGATGTCTGACAGATACATTAGTAGCAAAGGTGAGGTATTGCCACTGTCAAAAAGATACACGGCAAGGGTGATTTTGATAGATGGTGCATTTGCAAATGATACTAAGTTGTACAATCTGAATGATACAGAGACTGGTAGTCAACTATTGGAATTATTAAGGTTTATAGAAAAAGAAAAGTTCTGGAAGGCACAGATCGCACAAATGAACATTGATAAAAAAGGAAATATAAAAATGTATACCCAGGTGAGCAAGCAAGTAATTGAGTTTGGCAAGCCAATAGATATTGAGGAAAAATTCAAGAAGTTGAAGATTTTCTACAAAAAAATATTGCCAGCCAAAGGTTGGAATAGTTATGAAAAAGTAAGTGTAAAATTTAAAGATCAAATAGTTTGCGAAT
>CAYREN010000324.1:0-5925 GCA_964423255.1 uncultured Roseivirgaceae bacterium
AAATTCTCTTGGCCTTTCATCCCAACTTAAATCTCTAATGAACTTTCTGGGTTAATAATTGGTGTTCGATATTCAATAAGCAGAGAACTCTCAAAAGCCCCCTATGGGGGCAAACCAAAGCCACCTTCTAAGAAGGTGGATTATTTACTGTTCAATAATTTACTCTTACTTCTTCATCAAGGTTTTTTCAGCAATAACTTTATTATCAAAGAGTATTAATTTATAATTAAATTAGTCCTCCGATTAAGATTTAGCACATTATTTCATTCCTACATATAAATCACTTTTATAACAATTGTGGAATCGGTTTTTAGGAGAAAACTTGCTTTTGCGAAATTTGGTCGCTTTGTGATTCCAATAGATTTGTAATTTGAAAAACCAATACCTTCTTTCGGCAGCACAAAACCGGTGTCCACTTTACCGTTTTCGTTTTCATCGTGCAATATGTTTACGGCATATTTTCCTTTCGGCAAATCTTTAAAGGTTACCGTTGATGTATTTTCTATGATCGCACCCTTTAACATTCTAAAATATTTTGTATAGTTCTTATCCGGAATAGTACCGTCTTCGTTGTACAGGGCAAATTGTACTTCGCCTGCTGAATTGCGCAATTCATGTACCGTTACCGTAACCGAACAGTTGGTTTTTTCAATATTGGTAAAAGCCGATAGCAGCAAAACAAGAACGAAAATCATGGATATTTTATACATTTTTACTGTTTTTAGAGACACGACACTCAGGCCCTTATGTCCTTTTTTTATAACTCAATGTGGCCAGTGTAAGTACAACACTGGCAAAGACTGCCATGATCACGAAATCCATCTGGATATCTGCAAAGGTGCTTCCTTTGAGCAACACAGCCCGAATCACTTTGATATAAAAGGCAATAGGATTGATCCAGGTGAGCTTTTGCGCCCACTCAGGCATATTTTCTATGGGTGTAAATAGGCCACTCATCAATATGAAAATTACGATGAAAAACCATGATAAAAACATCGCCTGTTGTTGGGTGTCTGTTAGTGTAGAAATCCACAATCCAATGCCCAAAATTACCAACATATAAATAGAAGAATAGCCATAGAGCAATGGCAAACTGCCATTGATAGGGATGTCAAAAATGATTTTTCCGATAAGTAGTCCAAAGCTCAATTCGAACAGGGCGATCACCCAGAAGGGTAAAAGCTTACCAATCAGAAAATAGATTTTGTTGATGGGCGTCACGTTGATTTGCTCGATGGTGCCGATTTCTTTTTCGCGCACAATGTTCATGGCAGACAAAAACATCCCCACCATAGTAATCAGCAGCGCCAATATCCCGGGCACCATCAGGTTTTTATACTCCATCTCTTCATTAAACCAGTACCTCGATTCAACCTTTACAGGTAACACTGGCACACTGGGCAATCCGTTCCACTCTTGCACAATGGTGTTGCTAAATCCAAGAATAATGCCGTTGGCATAGCTGTAAGACAAGGTGGCTGCCTGTCCATCAATGCTGTTAACGTCGAGCATCAAAGAGGCGTTTTTTTCTTTTAGTAGTTTTTCAGTAAAGCCATGTGGTATGCGCACCATCAGGGTTGCCTGGTTACGATCAAGCGCCTCCATACCTGCCTTGAAATTTGCCATCGCCCCCATGTTATTAAAATATTTGGAGGCATCAAATTGTGCCATCAGTCTTTCAGAAGCCTGTGTACGGTCGTTGTCTACATATACATAATTGATATTTTCCAATTCAAAATCAGCAGCGAAAGTCAAGATGATCAACTGAATAATTGGCAACACGAATATGATAGGCAGCATAGCCTTGTTTCTAAAAATTTGCAGAAACTCCTTTTGTAATAAATATTTTAAAATTCTCATTGCAAGCGGATGTTATATTTTTTGATGCTTAATCCTATCAACCCAATGGTCATGCCTAGTAAAACAAGGCTTTCTTTCCACACGTACTCAATACCCAAACCTTTGAGCATGATGTCTTTGATGATGATGAGAAACCATTTGGCCGGAATGACATTGCTTATTATTTGCAGGGGGAGGGGCATACTCGAAATTGGAAAAATAAATCCTGATAGCAATATTGTAGGCAACATGAGTCCGAACAGCGATAGCATGAGTGCTGTTTGCTGGGTTTCAGAAACCGTGGATATCAATACGCCGAGGCTCAGAGCTGTAATTATGAACAGCAGGCTTTCGAGCAACAACAGTACGATGCTTCCGTTGACAGGAACATCGAAAATGATGTAGGCCATCAATAAAATGAAGGCGGCGTTTAAAATTGACAGGATGATAAAAGGCACTAATTTTCCAATGATAATGGTTGTGGGTTTCAATGGAGAAACATACAATATTTCAATAGTGCCTAGTTCTTTTTCACGAGTAATAGAAATAGAAGAAAGCATGGCTGATACCAACATTAATATGATGGTGATGACACCAGGCACAAACATCGAAACGCTTTTCAGCTCAGGATTATAATGCCAACGCACTTCGCTGTTGATGGTTTCTATATTCATTTTACCGCTTATCTGCCCCTTCATCCAGTTCATGATAATGCCGTTGGCGCTGTTGGTTAAGATGCTCGCCAAGTTGGGATCCGATCCATCGGCGATCAATTGAATTTTTGCTTCGCCACGGCTAAATTTCTGTTCGAAATCCGATGGAATAACGACGAAAATTTTTGCTTTGCTTTTCCGGAACACATCCATCATTTCATCCTTGGAATGCACACTTTCAGTCAGCTTGAAAAAACTGGAAGACACTAGCTTATCCACCAATTGGTTAGAGAATTGCCCGGGTGATTGATTATAAATTGCCAAGTCGGCATTAGACACTTCGGTGGTGATGGCGTAGCCAAAGAGCAACAGCTGTGCCAGGGGCATACCGAATAATACCAGTAGCGTTCGCTTGTCACGAAAAATGTGATAAAACTCTTTTTTTATAAATGCTAAAAACTCTTTCATTGTTAATGATCGAAAGTAAATATGATTGAATGTGAGAATGAGATAATGCTATAATAGGTTAATAATTGAATGTTACACATTGTATGGTAAAACCGACTTTTAGTTTTCATTATTATTCATCATTAATTAAAACTCCTACCACTTCAATCTCCTTTCCTTTTGCTGCGCACAGCCATGTGCAGAAAAACATCGTTCATCGTTTGCTTGTTGTACTTTTTTATGAGTTGCTGCGGGGTATCAAAATCGCGCATTTCACCATCAACCATAATCGAAACCCGGTTGCAGTACTCGGCTTCTTCGAGGTAATGCGTGGTTACAAAAACGGTAATGCCACTATCTGCCGCTTTGTAGATCATGTTCCAGAATTGTCTTCGCGTAATCGGATCCACGCCACTTGTGGGTTCGTCGAGAAATACGATGCCGGGCTTGTGAATGATGGCAATAGAAAAAGCCAACTTTTGCTTCCACCCCAAAGGCAACTCGCCCACAAAGCGATTGGCATATTGTTCCAGTTCCAGTTCCTCAATTAATTTGCTTCCTCTACTTTTGATGTCATTAGACGATAACCCATAAATACCACCATAAAAACGGATGTTTTCCCGGATGGTCATATCCTGATAGAGTGAAAAATGCTGGCTCATGTAGCCAATATTTTTTTTGATCTCTTCTGACTGCGCGTAAATATCGAATCCCGATATTGTTGCCATCCCGGAAGATGGCTTTGACAATCCACACAACATCTTGATGGCCGTGGTTTTACCAGCACCATTGGCACCGAGAAAACCAAATATTTCGCCTTGTTTTACCTCGAATGTAATGGCATCTACGGCCACGAAATCGCCAAACTTTTTGGTGAGACCTGTGGCTACAATTGCCTGCTTATCAAACATGCGCAGTTGTTTTTTTATTTACCATTAAATCCATAAAGCAATCTTCTATCAGTGGCTTTCCCACATCAATGCGTACATCTTCTATTTTTACGGAAAATAAATGCCTTTTTAGTGCTTCCTCATCGAGCTGAGTGTCGGAATAAATGTGAATTTCTTGTCCGAAGGAATAGGCTTCGAAACCCATACTTTCCAATACTTTCAATGCCTGATAGATATGATGTGTCACCACTTTATACAGGCGCTTGCCAAACTGATTTATGATGCCCTCCGGGGTGTTTATTTTGAGTATGTCACCATCCTGAATCAGAGCTACTCGATCGCACAAGGCTGCTTCGTCCATGTAGGGCGTAGAAACCAAAATAGTCACACCCTTTTCTTTCAGCGACTTCAGCATGTCCCAAAACTCACGCCGCGACACGGCATCAACACCAAAAGTAGGCTCGTCGAGCACCAGCACTTCAGGCTTGTGAATCAGGGCGCAACTCAAGGCCAGCTTTTGCTTCATGCCACCACTCAAGGCGCCTGCTCTTCTGTTTTCGAAAGGTGCCAACTGTTCATATATTTCTTTAATCAGCTCGTAATTTTCAGCGATGGTGGTTTTGAAAATAGTTGCGAAAAACTCCAAATTTTCTTTTACACTCAAATCTTGATACAGTGAAAATTTGCCTGGCATATAGCCGACATTTTTTCGCACATAGCGGTATTCTTCCACCACATTGCGCCCTTTGAAAAATGCGTGCCCCTTATCAGGTAACAACACAGTGGTCAGAATCCGAAATAGTGTACTTTTCCCAGCACCATCAGGCCCAATCAGCCCAAACAACTCTCCCTTGTCAATCTGAAAATTGATGTTGTTTATCGCCGGATTGCCTTGGTACGATTTGCTGATGTTTTCGAAACGAACCATTATTCAGCAGCAGTTAACCACAATTCACCGGGCATCCCAATCTTGATGCGCCCATCATTTTTCACCCTGATCTTTACGGCATATACCTGATCCAATCGCTCTTCTTTAGTTTGGATGGTCTTGGGCGTGAATTCTGCCTCAGCAGAAATCCATATTACCTTACCGGGATATTCAATCATTTCATTATTTTTTCCATCAATTTTAACAGTAAAAGTATCACCCAACTTTATGGTAGAAAGTTGTGATCCTGCCACATAAGCCCTCAAATCCATCTGGTCTATGTTGGCAATTTTGTAAAGCGGTTTTCCCGGAGCGGTAAATTCATGGGGCTCGGCAAGCTTTGTTAATACAATCCCCTTGACAGGATTCACGATCTTGCTTTTGCTTATTTTTTCTTCCAGCTGCAAGGTTTTCGCATCAATGACATCCAATTGGGCCAGCACACCAGCATATTGCGATTTTGCATTTTGGATCTGGCTAAGCACCACATCAATTTGCCCTTCAATTTCATCTAATTGTTGGTTAGTTGCCGCTCCTGCCTTTACTAGGTTTATGATGCGTTGATGCTCCCTTTCCAGATTTGCGAGTTGGTTTTTCAACACCTGAATCTGAGTAGAGATAGTAGATGTTTTGCTGGCCGTTGCTTTACGGTTGGCAGCCAGTTCCGGCTTTAGCAAATGCAAATCGGTAGTGTCGGTATATCCAACGATCTGACCCGAGTGATAAGTAGAACCTTCATCAATATCAAACTGTACCAATTCGCCGGCCATCAGCGATGATACCACCGTTTCATCCACTTCAAAATTTCCATAGGCATCCGCCAATTTTTCATTTCGGTTGCAGCCGGCTAATATGAGCAGTGTTGCTGTTACTATAATTCCTTTTTTCATAATCTATTTCCCTTGTATAGTTGTATAATTTAGTTTGGCAAGAACCAGTTTCAATTCATGGATTTTTTGATTTAATTTTGCTTCCTCTTCCCGATTCAATTCTGTGATATAATCAGTGGAGGTGATGGCACCGTTTTCGAGTTCGGAGGCTTTGATGATAGAAATATCAGTGCGGAGTTTTATCATCTCATCATCCTTGGCCATCAAATCTCCCATTTTAATTATCTCTTGTTGCAGGGTTTTCAATTCGGTGATAAACTGTGTTCTTACTCTGTTTT
>CAYREN010000325.1:0-4628 GCA_964423255.1 uncultured Roseivirgaceae bacterium
GCACAATCGACCAGATTTTTAATTGAAATTTCATATCTGGTCTGAGGTAAAATTGGCGAATCGAATGAAATAGCAATGCTGGATAATTCTGGTAATTGTAATTTGGCGATTTGAATTCTGATTTCGGGCATCACAGAAATATTTTCAATACTTATATTTTGCAGGCTAATTTTTTCATTCAAGTAGACCGTCGCCGACGTATCGGAAGTCGCAATTACTTGTGTGATCTGAGGAGCTGAAAAATCAGTCAATATTTCTTTCGATGCATTTTCTTTTCCCGGCGTTCCTCCTGATGGGTCTTTTGATGCTTTCCAATTTTCCCTGCCTTTACATGGGAAACCTGTATCTATCATTTCCAAAGACCAACCTCCGTCATCCTTGTCGATAGATTGATACCATGAGTTTGAATAATTTATTGAAAACACCAGCCCTCCAAGTTGGTTGATTAAGATGACTGATTCTCCGCGATTGTTGAGAGAAGGCCAGTTAGAGATTTTTACTGTTCGACCATATTTCTCAAAATGCTCTACTGCCGAACTCTGACAAAAAATAATATACTCGGATGGGAAAATTGTGAGATTAGGAATATTTGCTGTGTCTTTACCAACGACAAGGATTACCTGGTTTAAATTGAAAATCTCGTCGTGAGGATTGTGAATCTCCAAATATTCGTATTCAGGTAGATCAACTCCCGGCGTTGGATCAGCCATGATTTCGGTAACCAATATATCCCCAAACCCAATGATATATGGTATTCGATAAGTGAATAAAATGTTGAAATTATCCAGGCTGTTGGTAAATAAATCTTCAATTCCGGTAATGGTTAGTTGATTTTCAATTTTATCAATAAATTTATTTTGGAATTGCAGTACAACCAAGCTGTCGTTTTGAAGTGTTGCAACATATGGATTTCCGATGCTGTTATTGACATAGTAATTCTGCGAATTTGTTGCGGTGGTCATTGATAGTCTTTCATTAAATTTAATGACAAGTGATGAATCTGATAGCGCAAATATTGAGTCAAGCAGAGGAGGATCGTTGTCAATATATACATCTCCGGTAATTGTCAGGTCATCAAAGAAAAATTTTGTGGATCTTGTAGAAGTGTAATTGCACATTATGCCAAAATATCTGCTGAAAAAATGTGAGCTGTCTATGGCTGTCCCTTCAGATATGAAATTGGAGTTCAAATTCTGATCTATCAGAATCTCCCAAATGTGATCTGGAGATTTAGTCACTTTTATTATGATTTCTACTGTGTTCAAATCGACAAGATCATCAGTGCCATCAATAATTTTTTCAATATTGGATTTATCTCTGGTTTGTTTGTACAAGCTTATTTCATCTTGTGAATTCCCTATACGCACGAAATATCCATTCAGTGGTCCTTTTAAGTTTTCGTTATCTGAAACAAGGTAAATATCCATGTAGTTGCCAGAGGATGGGTTAAAGTCCAACTTTACATAAAATATCCAAGTAGCATCATTGATTATTTCACTTTGGACAGCAAGATAAGATTGGGCCTTTTGAGCAGGTGCTAATAACTGTAGCTGGCTTTGCGGATTTACAATAAAGTTATCCGTGTCACCTGACCATGCAGGATTATCAGTAAAATCAGCATCCGAAAAATCATCATTTATTTGAGAAAAGGCAGAGTAAATTATGATTGTTTGCGAGATGAATAAAATTATGAAACGGAGATTCATGTTATTTTAGATAACAATATAGTTGAAAAAATTCACGCAAAGAAAAATATGTTAAGGCAAAGACCGCAAAACTTTACAATCTGTTAACTATACGATGAATTCCATCTTTCAACATTTTTGTGTTGAAATTTAATAAGTAATGCAAGTTTTAGGTTTGATAACCTCAAGTATGCAATGTTTGCGCAAAATGAACCAGGGCAAGATTTTCAATTGATTTTACTTCAATTATTACTTTTTCATTTACAATTAAATCTATTCTATATCCAATGTCTTGTTTTATATTTTTATAAACAAAAGGCATAGGTATGGACTTGCAACAAACCCCATCTCTCTTAAATCAAGCGCTAAAGCATTTTCATAGGCAGACTCGAGTAAACCTGGGCCTATAGTTTTGTGTATTTCTAATGCGGCACCAATTATTTTATATGAAATCTCGTTTTCATTCATCTATAATTTCCATTTTTCTTTCCACTCTTTGCGTATGCCTTAGCGACCTTTGCACGAAAATAATGTTTAACTAATTTGTTTTAAATGCAACTCAATAATTCTAAAAATATTAACTTTGCAACCCAATTTATAATCGGGTTATTTTTAACCTTTCAATGTAAGTAATTTTAAAATGAAATTAGCAGTTGTTGGAGCCACAGGGCTCGTAGGTGGAGAAATTCTTGAAGTACTGGACGAGAGAAATTTTCAGTATGATGAATTGTTGTTGGTAGCTTCAGAGAGATCAGTGGGTAAACAGATTACCTATAAAGGTAACTCATATTCTGTAATCGGACTGGCCGACGCAGTATCTAAAAAACCAGATGTGGCTATATTTTCTGCCGGTGGAGGGACATCTCTGGAATGGGCACCAAAATTTGCAGAAGTTGGAACAATTGTAATTGACAATTCTTCAGCCTGGAGAATGAACCCAAACAATAAGTTGATAGTACCGGAAATCAATGCTAAAGAATTGACAATTGATCATCGCGTGATCGCAAACCCAAACTGTTCTACAATTCAAATGGTGGTGGCCTTGGGGCCGCTTCACGAAAAATATAAGATCAAACGAATTGTTGTATCCACCTATCAATCTGTAACAGGATCTGGCAAGGCTGCTGTTGATCAGCTTAACAATGAACGAGCTGGAATTGAAGGAGACAAAGTATATCCGCATACTATAGATATGAATGTACTCCCACACATAGATGTATTTCTTGACAACGGGTACACCAAAGAGGAGATGAAAATGGTGAACGAAACCAAGAAGATATTTTCTGATGATTCCATTCAGGTAACTGCCACCACGGTTCGGTTGCCTGTGATGGGCGGACATTCAGAATCCGTAAATGTAGAATTTGAAAATGATTTTGACCTTGAAGAGGTCAAGGAATTGTTGACCAAGTCAGAGGGGATAATTTTACAGGATGATGTTGCCAATAATATTTATCCAATGCCATTAAATGCCCATAAAAAGGATGAGGTATTTGTGGGCAGATTGCGAAGAGATGAATCTCAGGCGAATACGCTTAACTTATGGGTAGTGGCTGATAACCTGAGAAAAGGTGCAGCTACCAATGCCGTACAGATCGCTGAATATATGTTGGAAAATAGTTTGATCCCACAGCTTCAATATTAATATGATAGACCAACTTCTGAAACCGGAAGTTCAAAAATTTATAAAGGATCATCAATACGATGATCCTTTTTCACTTTCTCTTAAGCTCAAACTACTCAATGATTTTCCTAAACAGGAAGCCATATCACAAATTCAATCTCTTCAAAAAGCAAAACACAAACTTCCAGGTTGGATTAAGGCTGAAAATATCATATGGCCTCCACCCGTCTCTATTGAACAATCTTCATCAGAAATAACCGCCAAATTCAAATCAGAATTACTTTATGGAAAATCCATAGCAGACCTCACAGGAGGTATGGGGGTAGATACATTCTATTTTTCCAATATATTTGATGAAGCACATTATGTAGAATCAAACCCGGAATTGGCTGAGATCGCACAGCATAATTTTGATATGCTGAAGAAAGAAAACATCCATGTTTACAACGACACTGCGGAAGGTTTCCTGGAAAAATGCAATTGCCATTTTGATGCTGTATTTCTTGACCCATCGCGAAGGAATAAATCCAGGAAGGTATTTAAAATTGAAGATTGCACGCCTAACCTTTTTGATATTATACCAAAATGTCTGGAGAAAACAGATCAATTATTAATCAAACTTTCACCAATGATTGATTTGACCCAGGTAATTAATGATCTTTCTCCATTAAAAATATGGGTAGTTTCTGTTCGGAATGAAGTCAAGGAAGTGTTGTGCTTGATACAAAGTGAAAAACGGAAATCGTTGATCTTTGCAGTTGATCTGCAGACTCATGTATTGGAGAGGGAAAGAAGTAATATAGTTTTTGGGTTTAGTAAAGAAGAGGAGGCCAATACAGAAAATTCACTTTCACTTCCTTTAACATACCTATACGAACCATCTGCTGCCATATTAAAATCAGGGGCATTCAAATTAGTTGGTTATCGATTTGGCTTGAAAAAACTGCATATCAATACGCATCTTTATACATCTGATAAATTAGTTAAAGATTTTCCAGGACGCATTTTTTTATTAAATAGCCAACTAAAAAATCCTAAAAAATATATTAATCGAATTGCTCCTAGCAAAAGAATAAATGTACTCACCAGAAACTACCCACTGTCACCAGTACAGTTAAAGAAGAAACTCGGCCTGCAAGATGGCGGCGATCATTACCTGATAGGCACGACCGTGATGGATGGCAAAAAGGTTTTGCTGTTTTGTGACAGAAAGTAAACACTTTAATTGAATGGCTCAAACCAAATGATTAAACAATAATTCCAACATTTTTCAATTGTCAGAGTAGCAACAAAAATCTTTTTGATTAGATGACATTTTT
>CAYREN010000325.1:4728-5920 GCA_964423255.1 uncultured Roseivirgaceae bacterium
CTGAATTTAGTTTATATCTTCCGGTATATCGTGGGAGTAATCTAACCTCAAACTGATATCGCAATTAACAATTTTCACTTCAAATTTTGAACGGAAGTGATGAAGAATTTAAGCTTGTATTTCTGTCAAAGTTTCAGTTTATAATGAAAAAGTTTTTAGTTTTCTACTGTTTATTTTTAAGTGTAATTGTTGTTGCTGGTCAAGACTTTAGGGTAGTTGGTTATTTGCCACATTATCGGTTTGATGTCATGGACAAAATAGACTTTAAAAAAATTACTCATCTAAATCTTGCCTTTTTGAATCCCGAAATCAATGGGAATCTCAGTATCGCAAATATAGATATTGATTTAATTATTTTAAATGCAATAACTGTGAATCCGGCATTAAAAGTATTCGTTTCATTAGCAGGTGGTGGTCTTACTCAAGAATGGCGGGATGCATATAAAAAACTTTTACTACCAAAACATAGACCAGAATTTATTGAAAAATTAGTCAAATATGTTCTCCTTCATAAACTCGACGGAATTGATATTGACCTGGAATGGAGTGATGTAAATGAGTACTACAGCCCATTTGTAATTGAGTTAAGTGATGCTCTCAAAATTCATGGCAAAGAAATAACTGCTGCATTGCCTGGAAACTATAGGTATGCTGACATTTCAAATGATGCGTTGATTGCTTTTGATTTTATAAACCTGATGGCATACGATAAAACGGGCCCCTGGAGACCAAATGACCCCGGACCACATTCTCCTGAATCATTCGCAAAAGAAAGTATTACTTATTGGAGGAATCAGGGAATTGAAGATGAAAAACTGATCCTTGGTGTGCCTTTTTACGGATATGATTTTACAGATCAAAATAATGTAAAGTCTTTTACTTTCGCAGCAATCGTTGCTGAAGATGAAAAATTTGCCTACAAGGATCGGGATAAAGAAAGATATTATAATGGAATTCCTACAATTCAAACCAAAACTTACTATGCACTTAATCAAGTTGCAGGAGTTATGATATGGGAGTTAGGGCAAGATGCTATTGGAGAATATTCGCTATTATCGGCGATAGATTTTGTTGTAAAATCCAACTCCCTTCCAGTTACTGCAATAGATAATAATTTGATAACAGGCTATGGAATTATCACCCCAATGATATATCCCAATCCTTTTCAGAATACAATTACTGTATCATTTCC
>CAYREN010000326.1:0-5912 GCA_964423255.1 uncultured Roseivirgaceae bacterium
GTGCAGGGTCCATTCAGCAGGCTTGCGAAAATGCAGCTGATCTTAAACTTCGTATTGGCATCCATCAGGGAGAGGTGGTTTCTCAGGGCGAAGATGTATTTGGAAGTGGCGTAAACATCGCTTCCCGAATTGAAGCTATTGCTCCTGTTGGAGGAATATTGGTTTCTGATTCGGTGCAGTGGAATATTCAAAATAAAAAAGGCATTGAAATAAAATTTGTAAAAGAAGAAACCTTAAAAAATGTCAAGCAACCGGTCAGGCTTTATGAAGTAAAAGTGAATACTTCTGAAATTCATGTTGATAAAATTGATTCATCGACTGAACCGGAAGGAAAAAGCTTAATAAAACCCAAAAGGAAATTACCTCTCATCCTCACTATTGCTACCCTGTTAATAATCGCACTGGGATATTTTGCTATTTCAAGATTTGAAAAAGGAAGCGAGTCTGTTAATACATCAGATAAACCTATTATCACTGACAAATCGATTGCAGTCCTCCCTTTTGTCGATATGAGCCAAGACAAAGATCAAGAGTATTTCAGTGATGGTATGATGGAGGAAATATTAAATCATTTATACAAGATTGGTGATTTGAAAGTTACTTCGAGGACATCCTCTATGCGATATAAAAATTCTACAAAATCGATCAGGGAAATTGGAAAGGAACTGGGTGTGGCACATATTCTTGAAGGTAGTGTACGAAAGGATGAAAACAATGTACGGATCACGGTTCAATTAATTGATGTCAATACAGATGCCCACTTATGGGCAGAAAATTATGACAGGGAACTCAAGAATGTATTTGTCATTCAAAGTGATGTAGCCAAACAAATTGCTAAATTTCTTAAGGCGGAAATCAGTCCGAAGGTTAAGGAAATTTTTGAAGCTCCACCAACCAATAATACAGAGGCTTATAACCTGTTCCTTAAGGCAAGAAAATTACCTTTTTCAAGTGATGAGGCAATTAAAATGCTTCATAAAGCCATTAATCTTGATCCTAATTTTAGCAATGCATATTTAAGTGTTGGATTGAGATTACAAGCCGGAGCCACAATTTTTGCTTCAGGCGAAGGGATGAGTCCAAACAGAGCTTGGGTGATTTCAAAGCCATATATGCAAAAGGCATTAGAGGTGGATCCAAATAATGCTTCCGCACATGAAAGAATGGCATGGTCGCTATTATGGTTTGAATGGGATTTTAAGGGGGCAGAAAAAGAGTATTTAGAAACAAAAAGAATTTATCCTAACTATACCTGGACAGACTATTTAATTGCAACCAGCAATTTCGATCAGGCCGTTGAGGAAGCTGACTTGGGAAATGAATTTGACCCTACTTCCCCTACAGTTTGGAGTGGCAAAATACTTAGCCAATTTTTTGCCGGACAGCATGACAAAGTGTTAACTACAATTAATGCTGTATTGAAAGATCCAACAGTCAGATTTCGAGAATTTATTTTAATAGAATCTCTTAGAGTATGGATGTATCTTGGGATGTATGAAGAGGTGATCGAAAGTTTTGAAAAATTTATCTTTGAGAATCCTAAAATAGCCCAACCATCACGTTTAATGGCCATTGCAAGTATATCATATCTCCATACGGGACAGATGAAAAAATCAAATGAATACTTGAATAGCTTAATTGCCAAAAGTGAAATTAACGCCGGTGGCAGCCCATCGTTCTACATTTCTATGGTTTACAGTCAAAAAGGTGAAATTGATGAAGCCTTCAAATGGTTGGAAAAATCATATCAGGATCGTGAAGTAGAAATGTACTGGCTAAAAGTAGAGCCTCCCTTTGAGCCAATCCGTAGCAATCCTCGATATCAGGAAATGCTGGATAAGGTGGGCTTTCCGGAATGATCAATGATTTGTTTTTTGGATTAATGCTATCCATGTATGATTCAGTCCCTAATACAGAATAGCCTTTGCTATTTTTGCGTAATTTTAACTCTGTAATTAAATTATCCTTTATTTGTAAATCTTCGGATGGATAAGTTCAAAAAATCAAAAAAAATTAAGCGTAGAGGTTTCATTCGCAATTCGGTAATTGTTGCTACAGGTGCAAGCATTTTACCATTATCTGGTTGCAATGAAAAAGGCGAAGTAGTTCCTAAATTTATCCCTGAGGGTGAAAATGGCTTTTTAGAAGGTGTGGCAAGTTTTGATCCAACTCAAGAAAGCATTGTACTTTGGACCCGATATACCAAAGCCACTAATGAAGTTGACCAGCCGGTAATATTCGTTGATCTGGCATCTGACAATGATTTTAAAAATTTAGTGGTTAGCGAAACTGTTGAGATTGATATGAATAGCGATTACACCATTAATGTTGACATTAGTAATCTAAATTCTAATACTAAATATTTTTACAGGTTCAGGAATGAAAAAACAAAAGTTAGCTCCATAGTGGGGCAGACTAAAACATTACCCGCCCCCGGAGAAGCAAATGAAATTAATATAGCTGTCGTTTCATGTGCAAACTATGAGACTGGATATTTCAATATGTATGAATCTATCGCTGATTCTGAGGCTGACTTGGTTGTCCATTTGGGTGACTACATTTATGAGTCAAGTGTAAGCAATGATGTGACAACCTCACTGGGCAGAGAGCATAATCCACCATATGAATTGTTATCATTAGATGATTATAGAACGAGATATCGTCAATACAGAAAGGACACACAATTACAGAAAGTTCATCAACTAAAACCATTTATTTGTGTATGGGACGACCACGAGTTTGCAGACGATGCCTACAAGGATGGAGCAGGAAATCATCAAGACTATGAGGGACCATTCGAAACACGAAAGGCTATTGCTATGCAAGTTTGGCATGAGTATCTGCCGGCACGTGTAGTTGATAAATCAATAATTTATAGAAACTTTGAAATTGGTGGTTTCTTAAATTTAATCATGTTGGATACCAGAATTGTCGGTAGAGAAAAACAGTTGAATTATAAAGATTATATAACTGCTGATATCCTTGATAAGGACGCATTTGAGGCAGATTGGCAAAACCCCAACAGCACTATTTTAGGTGACGAGCAACGACAATGGCTCAAGAATCAATTTGCATCCAGCAATGCAAAATGGCAAGTGTTGGGTAATCAGGTACTAATGGGCAGGTATTTAATACCGGCAGAATTGATTCCAATTTCAACGCAAATTTCTTCTATATCAAATGTTAGTACAGAATTGATTAAAGAGTATAACATTTTAATAAATGATTTGCTATCTATAAAATCGCGAATTGCCTCTGAAGATCCTACTGTTACGGCAGATGAGAAATTACGTGTAGAAACAGTATATCCTTCGAAGTTGGATTATTGGGATGGTTATCCGGTAGAGCGTGAAACCATTTTGTCTGCGGCGTTGGGGAAAAAACTTATTTCTGTAGCAGGATCGTCACATAATGCCTGGCACATAAAACTGACTGACAAATCGGGCAATAATATCGGAACTGAATTTGCTACTGCTTCCATCACCTCCAATGGTATTGAATCTATTGTTGGTGACAATCCTATTATTACTAATCTTGTTGAGCAAACAAATGTGGCACTTATTGATGATCTTCAATACATGGATGCAGCAAGAAGAGGATACCTAATGGTCACTTTTTCTGAAACTCAAGTTGAAGCTGACTGGAGATTTGCCAAAACTATCGTTTCTAAAAACACAGAAACGACTTCAGGAAATACCGCCATTGTAAATTAATTGCTTAACTTAAGCCAACCTGCAAAACCTATCTATTTTAGTGTCTGTTTTAGGTGAATATGCTTACAATATGTGTTTTATATATTACTATTGGCTATATCGATGATTATTTTTTTCCATTCCCATCACTACGCCGCAGTCTTACCAACATCAATATCGCCAAAGATTTTTACATAATGATAAAATGAAAAATCTTGTAAAGAACCAAAAATAAAATCCGGTTCGAGGTAACTAAATGTAAAATTACTTTTTAATTCAGAAATCTTGTTTGAACATTTATTGGCCTTGATTTTAGTTAAAACTATGCACTTTTAGTGTATCTTGCTTTAGCTTCTAAAAACCTATTTTTTTAATGTGAAAAATCATCAACAAGGTAGCGAACCTTACAGTTAAATAATAAAGCTATGAACAGAAGACAATTTATTCAAAACTCGGCTATTGCTGCAATTTCCATAAAACCCATGGCAGAATCATTTCATAATTCAAGTTCCGCAGACTTGAAAATTGAAATACTCAATCCTTTAGGACGTGTACCGGTAAGTATGATTATTGATGATTCGACAAGCTTGGTGAATTTGGCCTATTATGGAATCCCACAATTTGCGGAAGTATTCCCGGATAACTATCTACAAAAATGGAGGAAACTACCAAGAGAAATACCAGACTCGTTTGTGATGGAATTTATAGATTGGTGCGATTCGAAAGGTGTGAAAGGAAAATATAGTATGGTGCCATTTCCTGCCTGTACCGGTTGGTTACATCGTTTTATTCCGGGATGGTCTAAGGAAGATCTAAAAAACAGTCTCGATATAGTCAGGAATGAAGTCACAAGAAATTGGGACATTCACCCGGAGATGATTAGCCATACCCGAGTAATAAATATTAAAACCGGCCTCCCTTTTCCAGATGCCACGCCTGATTACATGGAAAATTGGGAGTGGAGCCAGAAAAAAAGCGCCGATGATTTGGCATCTTATCTTTCTTATGCTTTAAATATATTGAAAGAAGCGGGATTTTATTGTGAAGGGGTAACCACTCCTGGTGGATTTGGGAGTAGAAATAAGCCCAATTTAGCTGCCGCAACTTATGAAGCAACAAAGAATATCTATGGTGTAAATGTCAGTCACTTTTTTAGAAGTGTAATTACTGACAAAGAAAAAAGTGTGGCGCCTGTGGTAATGCACAAAGAAAATATCAAATCAGCGAATCCATCCTGCTCAGTGCATATCATTGGTTGTACTGGAGACTGGTTTGGTGGTTGGGATGGTCTGACTCCCGGCGATCCCGATAAATTTATCACTGCAGACCTCAACTCCGGCAGGATGGTTGACGTGATTGAAAGTGGAGAACCTGCCCTTATGGTGTGCCATTGGCCTGGAATATATTATAATGGTGAAAAACTGGGGTTCAACATTTTTAAGAAAGTAGTCAGTCGGCTGGAACAAAAGTACGGGTCTGATATTCATTGGATGAAACTCAGCGAAATCGCACGTTACTGGGCTGCTAAAGAGTTTGTTTCTTTCGAGGAATCCAAGGATGGACTGGTTATCAACGCTCCATTTGAAGCAAAGGATTTTACAATCTCCATGAGTATGAAAATTCGTAATCCTGTTCTTCACTTTGGAAATGAAATACTTAGCTTAACAGACTTTTCTTCTCAAGGATCAATAAAAAGCAACAGCTATTCTTGGGAAAAAGGACAAACTGTCATGTGCTTTGATTTACCAAAAGGCAGATCAGAATTGAAAAAAAGATGAATATTTCAATTCGATGACTTTATGGACAAGCTCTATTTAGTGCCCAATAGTTACTATGCAAAAACAAGAAAATGATTTAATTCCAAAGGATAAGTACTAGGGAAATAAAACCTATAATTGAAAATTAGGCTTTCATTTTTAGGACCTAATTATATTTTATTCCTGCTTTTACTAAATATTGCTTTAGCATTTCGAAGTCTCTTTTAATGACTTTTCCAGCCATTTCATATTTCTCTTTCACGCTAAATTCCTCCTCCGGTCCAGGAAACATCGGGTATTCGATGTGCAATGAAATTGGACCTGACAAACCAAATTGTTTATAAAGAGAAAAGAATTTTGTGAAATCAACCATACCTTCTCCGAGAGGCACATTTTTGGCTTTCCATTTATTATCCTTCTTTTCCCAGATGAAATCTTTAGCGATTGTTCCCTTAATAAAATT
>CAYREN010000327.1:0-5912 GCA_964423255.1 uncultured Roseivirgaceae bacterium
ATTTTGACTTAAGGTTTGTCAGGCAAATCTAAATTGTATTTTAATCATTTTTTTATGGCCGATAATGAAATGACTCTCCCCAGGTCATCAACACCAAAGGATAGTCCGATGCTTTCAATTCCGGATAAGTCAATTCGAGGTATTCCGAATCATCCCAAAATGGCACCCTGTCATCAACTGTATGCCCCAGTTCATTTTCATGTCCGGGAATAACCAGCTTCGGATTAAAACCTTTTACAATTCTGTGAATCTCATTGGTCCAGCATGGGGGCATGAGAATATCCACTTCATGGTGTTCTGCCACTTTATCAATCCAATCGTAGTCTATCATAAAATCACCCTCATTGATCTGGTCTCCCATCTGGGCAAATGAGATCCCCTCCGGGGAGATGATAAGTGACACATTGTTTTCATGGCTACTCATTTGATGTCCGGGATAAATCACCACATCGATGGAAATGCCTTTATTTTTCAAGGGTAATTTTTGGATGGTATGCGCCTCTCTTTTTAAATGTGTTATTTTGTCGTGAATTTGTTGACCCCCCCAAACTTGTGGAGGCGCAACAACTGGTTTATGCTGTTTGAGAAACTGTTGAGCGACCCTGATATCCTTATGATCTCTGTGTCTGTGGCTTATAAAAAGCGCATCACATTGATCTATCAACCGTTGCATGACCTCACTTGATAATGTAAAACCATCCGATTGGGCAGATTCCCCAGTCACCATGTCGAAGGCAATGGTGATTGATTTTGTTCTAACTATAAAACCATGATTGTACAGTTGCCATATTTTTGCGCCTTCCTCAACGGTAGTCGTCTCAATTTCATCCACTACTTTCATTATTTGAGCATGGTAGAATTCCTGAACAGCAGGTCTTTCGGCAGCATGCACATCATGCAGTACGGCGTCAATCAACAGCAGACCAAGATACCTTTCCCTAGGGAGTGGGTATTGAGGGGGTAAATCGGTAATGGTTTTTTTTATTTCGGTAATAAATGCCGTTGTCTGCCTGTTCATATAATCATTCCCTTTTTTATCTAGGCAGGGATCAATGGTATTTTCGTTTTGGGCAAATGACACAAGCCGAAAGAATAGCAATGTCATCATGGTAATGGTCCATATTTTCCAATTAGCAATTTTATCCAGGTTCTTTTTCATTATTAATCTATTTTTTCCGCTTTTATATTATCAATTTGAAATACAGCTTCTGCAATTGAATCATCCGCGCCGGGCAATGGTGGTCCCGGATCTTCGTTGGGTGTTTTTCTGTTTGGAATATTCCTGTATGTACCCGTACGGAACGAAATACGCTCAACAGATTTTACTGCTTCTGCGAGATCAAAATTGGTAGCAACTGCTTTATCGTTGATTCTTATTGAGTACTTTCCTGTTGGCGTGGCATCAATTTGTAAATCAATTTTAATCCATTCTCCAGTTTTATAGTTTGAAAGTACACTTGATTTACTTCCGTTCATCGCTTTAATTTTACCATCTTTATCCAGAGAAATGCGTACCGGTCTGTTGCCAAATTGGTCAGTAATATCAATTTCAAATAGACCATGTGTATTTTGATGGGCCAAGACTTTAAAGCTAATTTCTACATGTTCACCTTCTTCAAATACCCTGATGGCTCTCGCATAATCGTAAGGGTCTTTATCAGATAGCCGTATGGATTTATTACCATTTTCCGACTTCACCAACTCCACAGGGGCCCATTTTGGGTTGTAGGTATTCCAATTGTAAATGCCCCTGCCGACATCCATCTTTTCAAAATCATCATACACTCCTCCCTGTACTTCATATTTTACAGGCAATGGTACTCTGCTCACCCAGATATCTTCTTTGTTCATGCTATAGGTCAGCCACATATCCTTACCGGGAGGATTTCCATTTCCTTCGACAATACCACGCACATAGCAAGGTCCAAAGTCTTTCCATCTACCAAAGAATCGCCTTGGTGGTACTTCTCCCTGGACGAGTAACATATCGTCATAGTTAATTCCATCATCACTCGTTATCACAATGAGCGGATAGCGATACTCGTCCAACTCTATTGGATTATATGCCATGGCATAACGTCCGTCTTCTGTTGCCTGTCCCCAGTTTTTACCACCAGCCATGATCAAGGTAGGTGACTTTATGGGTTTTGAAAAGGTAATACCCCCATCATAAGAGATTGCGGATGTTGATCTTTTCCAAAGTGCTACGATATTTCCATCCTTACGATGATAGTAGGAAAGCGCTTCTTTGGCTTCTTTTATAGTATAAAATCCATCCAGTCCCCTGTCCTCATCCCACCACTGCATGGTTTTTAATTTGTCATTCAACAAATCATTGCAAGCTTTAACAAAAGCCTTATCATTGGATTTTGTATAAAAAGGAAAGCTGGTATTACTTTCGTTCCAGTTTGTATGGCTACTGTAACGTATAAAATAAATGGGTCCCATTTCGCCGTTTTTATAGATTTCCCTAACTACACGTCCAATTCCACCATCCATAAATGGATCCTCAGAATGGCCATAGAATGCGAGGGTTAAAAATCTTCCATCAGGTGCGATAGAAAAACCCATGCGCTGATGCATCATGTATCCGGTAGAGCCTTTCGGAATCTTTACACCTTCCGGAGGATCGTATTGCGGAAATATCACTTTTGGTTTTTCCCAGTTTCTGCCATCAATCGAGGTGGTGATCAGCGTTTGACCGGGGGGAATATGTTCGTCAATTGGATTGCTCAGATATTGTTGATAAAATTTCCCGTTCCAATAAGCCAGGTTGGATGCATGGTTGTATGTCCAGCCATAATCATCAGCAAGTTCAGGGTGTGTCCGGTTTACCCGGAGTGTCTGTCTGCTTTCAATTCCAATGGCATAGCGCAGACGTCCTTCATGGACATTGGGATCAATGGTAACGCCGCCAATATATCGAACTGGTTCGTTGATGCTTCCTGTTTGAGCCTGGGTTTTAAAATTTATTGAGATTAGATAGATTAAAAAAAAAGTAACTAATTGCTGTTTCATTGCTTATGTTTTTTAAATGTTTAATGCCCTTTCGGATCAACTGCTCTTCCTATCGACTGCTCTTTCGGATTTGAAATCCGAAAGAGCTATTCAATATTATATTCTCTTTACGATTGCAAGTCCGAAAGTGCTGAGTTATTCATTATCCTTAATAATCCATATTTCCGAGACCTGTGAACCTCGTTCACCTTCTCCACAAGTCCAGGAAAATATTACTTTACCATCTTTTAAAGCATCTTCCGGTATCGGAAATTCATATATTGGTTGAACCCCGGTTTTTATAAAATCATGAACGCGGATGTTGTCGGCGGTCAATTTCATAGTTGACCTAAACCGACCTGTGTAGGCGATTTTTATGGTGTAGGATTCATTGGGATTTAGATCGCTATATCCGATTTCCAATGGTTGATCATACAGCGTGGTAAGCTGATTCATCCATGACATGGGTGCCGCTTCACCCTCAAATCCTTTTGCAGTTATCTCATGAACCCATTCCTTATTTTTTAACCCAACACCAAAGCTCACCCTTGGAGATGCCAGGTTGCCTGGATCCTCTATAAATGATTTATGGGAGATGACCCTTTCCCAACTCTGAGGATTGCCAAAATTGTCATAATATCCACCTGCACCAGGATTGTTTCTTTTCAGCATATATTCAATACCTTCAAGTCTTTTTTCCTCAGAGTCCAGTTTTTCAATTTTATTTAACTCTGAAAATATCCATGCCACATCGTTGAGTGGATTATCCAGGTTATCGATAAAATTGCCTCTTCCTCCCATGGCACCATGTTTTTCTATTGTCAACTGAGCACCAATACTGCTGTACAAAGAATCAGCCAAATTAAGGCATTTTTGCTTATATCCGGACTTTACTGGTGCGGTCCATGCTTTTGATAATGTTGCCCTGCATAGTTCAATGGCTTTTGCTGTTCCAAGTGTTTTACTGTTGGAAAGGTGTTCTCTTGCCTGACGTTCCAGGTCTGTTTCATAAATTAACCGCTGTTGAACATAGGCATCGAAATAGGCCCTGATCAAACCCATCTGATAGCGAAAATTTAACCTCATGGATTCTGAGGCATTATTTTCAATTTCTTGCCATTGCCATAGTGTTTCCGGTATTTTTTCATTGGTCAATAATGAACCCTGAATGCTTTTTTCGAGTGCCAGCAGGCCTTGTGCAATATCCTCCGAATGCTCCGGTCCAACGAAAAATCGGGAATAATCCCTCAAGGTTTCGATGACAGGTGTTTCGGGGTTCCAATCCTGGTCGCTCCAGATGAATTTATTTACATCATCATTGGTCCCCTCAGAATAGCTCAAACTTCCATCGGCCAATTGATCAAGTGCGTTGTGGATTTTCTTTTGATCAGTGGGTCTCGGATTGATGCATTCCCTGCCAAGTGTGATAGCACCTGCCATATCCCATTTTGGTATGGGATATTGAGAACTGAGACTGTGCGTGATGTCAGGATATCTTCGAATGGGAATATTTGAGTTTATTTTTTTCCTTATTTCAGCTAATGGGGGTTTTACCCATGGCCCGAATACGACACCGCCAAGCCAATCGTACTCCTTGTTGATGTAATTATAAAATTTATCAAACCACTCTTGTGTGGGACGAAATACCTGTGGAGATATCCATATCTTGGCATTTGGGTGATATTTATGCAAAACGATCGATACTTTTTCCAGCCAGTTGAAAAGTATATCAGGTTCTAAATCACCCGGGTCGCCGCCGGGGACAAACAGATGGTCGAGCCTTGGTAATTTTGCAAATACCTCTTCCCTCTCCTGGATTTCAGCTTTTATAGTTTCAGCGTCGGTATAATCTGAACCCATATTAGGGTGCCACATCCAAACATCCAGATCATATTCATTACAAATTCTCGATTGAGCTTCGATCATTTCTATGGCCGGTAGCTGCATATGCTTGCTTGTAAAATCATCATCCGTACGGGGTGGCATAATTTCGATACTGTTGGCTCCAAAAATGGCAAGCTCTCTAATGTACTGATCGAATTGGACAACTGACCAGGCATCATATGAGTTTGTTTTGGGTCGGTAGCCCAACTGATGGCCACGGATAGGATATTTCGGCGTGCTGGATAATGCTAAATTATCAGGGATTAATACACTATTTTTTCTCAGCTCCATCTTCCGAAGAAGCTTGCCAACTCCGTAAAGCGCTCCTCTTTGATCATGACCAATGATCAGAATTTTATTCTGATCAGCATTTATAATCCTATATCCCTCAGGACCTGTTTCGTTCAGATCGTTCAATTTGCTTTGCCACTTGGCTGGCAGTATTTCAACGTCATTTAGTAATCCAATTACGATTGAGGGCTGTGCATCATTCTTTAATTTTTTAGTGAATTTCAAGCTTATACCAGTTCTATTTTTTACTTCTTCCTGAAGCACTTCACCGGCTTTGTTGAGCTTTGATTTATTTTGCTTTGAAATGAAAATATCGGCATTAGAATAATCATTGAATTGAGCCATTGAATTTATACTCAAAAGAGAAAATAAAAAGAAGGATATGGAGATCAATAATATTTGATTGGCATTCATTGAATTTAAGGATGAAGTCATTGTTGGGTTTTTAGTTTAAGGTTTATGGATTTCTTTTTAGGCATTCAAATTTAATTGTTGGTACTAATTATACTATCAATTTGCCATACAATACGTCTTGAAGTTACATTATTTTACCAGGGAATTTATCTCCTTTACCTGAATGAAATAGCGATCTCCTATTAATGAAATTCTACAATAAGACTGTGGGTTTCATTTTTACTGTTTTGGTTAGTGCAAATTGGTTAACTGCTATTTGCAAACAGACCCCGCAACGGATGCGGGGATTATCAAATGGCAGCATTGCCGGACCTGTTCCGGCATCT
>CAYREN010000328.1:0-5883 GCA_964423255.1 uncultured Roseivirgaceae bacterium
GTTCCAGATTAAAATCAATTATCTCTACATCATTATTCGCAGCTAAAGCCTTGTATCTTTCTGACAATTCATTATAATTATTTATGTTATTGAATATCGAAGGATTGATTGGATGAACAACCCATAAAAGTTTTATACCATTTTCCTTACATATTTCAGACAACTTTTTCAAATATTCAACCTGTTCAAATTCCCATTTTCTGTTCACTTTCCTCAAGGTCTTACTAAAATCAACCTCCCTGTAATTGGTTCTAGGAAATGTGGCGACATAACCTCTATTGTAGTATTTGGAATATACACCCTTGCCAACCAAATGCCTGATTTTTTTCTTACTTCCTTTGAGCATCCATGTCTTATAACTGTTAAACCTATATATAGGCATAAGGTATTCAACAATCTGTGATAAGTTAAAGTGTGTCAACATTAATCCTGTTCGGATATCTAGGGAATTTATAAAATCAATATTGTGGATACCACTTTTATAATTATCGGATTTAATTAATATATTCTCACAAACTTCCATTACTATTATTTTTGGAGTCTGATACTTTAACGCTTCTTTTAAAACAAAATAAGAAGTCATTGGTGTCTGGTTGCTACTCCCCAAATTGAAAGATTTAGTATCTAAAAGGCTATCAAAAAAAGATGGAATAAAACTCCGATAACTATAAGATGATCCCAAAAATATTAAGTCAATACTACCCTTTTCCTGATTGTAAAACTCACCCCATCGTTGAGCAGGATAGTATTCAGATAAGTCTCTACTATTCGAAAGTCCATACCCAATAATAGCTGAGACAATAAAAAGAATAATTAAAAAAATAGTAAACTGTTTAAAGAAAATATACATCACTATTATAGCAATTTCATTAGAATTGTTCTAAATGCAGATGATTTCAAAACTGAAAATAAATAAATTCTGTTGCCTCCTTTGGGGCAAAAAGCAATATCAAAATACCTATTGCAGAGTATGCTGTCCAGCGAAATAGTTTATTAAAACTATTTATATGAAACAAATATTCACTTTTTCTTAAAAACCATTCAATCAATAAAAAAATAAATAGTAATAGAAAAATCTTATCATTAACGATTCTATTCAACTCAGAAAAAGAGAATTCTGAAATCATTCGTCTTAAATAATCAATTGCGATCTCAAGAGAATTGGCTCTAAAAAAAACCCATGCAACACTCACCATAAAAAATGTCCCTAAAATACTTATCAATTCTCTAAAATTTGGTAGAGTACTATTAGCCGCAACAACATCAGTAAATCTTCGGTTTCTATTCCATATCAACAAAGGCAAAAACAGGAGGGCATGGATCGAACCCCAAATTATAAACGTCCAGTTTGCACCATGCCATAATCCACTCACAATAAAAATAATAAATACATTCCTTATAGAAAGCCATTTCCCTGCCTTACTACCGCCTAGGGGAATATATAAATAGTCCCTAAACCATGTTGATAAGGAAATATGCCATCTTCTCCAAAATTCTGCTATATCTCTGGAAAAATACGGGGTTTTGAAATTTACCATTAAATTAAAACCAAACAATTTAGCGGTACCCCTTGCTATATCTGAATACCCACTAAAATCTCCATAAATTTGAAATGAAAATAAAATAGCCCCAAAAAATAGCATTAAACCTGAATAGCTTTGATAATTTTCAAATATATCATTTACCAAAATGGCACAATTATCAGCTATTACCATTTTTTTAAAAAAACCCCATAACATTAATCGCAATCCAATAACCGAATTTTGGTAATTGAAAATACGTTTTTCATTAAACTGTGATAAAAGGGAAGCTGCTCTCTCAATAGGCCCTGCTACTAATTGAGGAAAGAAACTCACAAAAGCGAAAAATGATATTGGATCGTGCGAAGCTTTAATTTTTCCTCTGTAAACATCTATTGTGTAACTCAATGTCTGAAATGTATAAAAACTTATGCCAACAGGTAGAATTAAATTAAGGGATAATATATTAGCCTGTAGCCCTAAATTATCTATTAGATTTTCAAATGAGCTAATGAAAAAATTGTAATATTTAAATACGCCAAGTATTCCGAGATTAGTAGATAAACTGGCAATTAGTATCCATTTTTTCTTATTGTTAAAAAAAGACTTTTCCATCATCAAGCCCAGCACAAAATCAACAGCCGAACTAAGTATAATCAAGCCAAGAAATCGCCAATCCCACCAACCATAAAACAAATAACTTACGGCAATCAGAAATAAATTCTGGGCTTTTATATTCTTGGCAAATACAAACCAGTAAAATATAAATGTGAATACAATGAATATTAAAAACTCTATTGAGTTGAAGAGCATATTAAAATCATCAATTTTTAAAAATATCTTTTGCCTTTAAAAAATTATTTTTCGATATGTATTGCCTAAAATACTCGACACGTTCAAATCCAAAAATATCCAGAATATTTTTGTATATTTTTTCTCTTAGACTTTCATTTGGCTGAAATTTTTTTGGTATATATTGATAAAAAAATGCTCCCTTTTTTCTATCTGCTCTTGAAATTACTCTAGCCCAATTATAAACAATTCTATATAACTGATACCATTCTTTATCATACAGTGATGATTTTGATTTTCTTATATAATCGAGCATTTCTAGTCTTAACTCCAGATATCTTATCTTATTCTCCAAAGAATTATTGGATATCTGTCCAGCTTCTCTTTCCCTAACAATCGTGAGAGGTTCAGCATCTATTAAAACATTTTCATCATTTTTTAATAACCTGAACATCAGGTCAGCTTCCTGACTACTCTTTAGTTTTTCATTCCAACCATTAATACGTAGCAAGGCTTTTTTACTCCAAAGATTTGAGCTTGTAATTCCCAGTTCCTTTTTAAAACATGCCATCAATGGCGCATCATTTGAAGCAAATTTATCCTTTCTCTCTCCATCCAATTTTAGAATACTATATGCCCCTGCTACAAATAAATGATTGCTACTGTTGCTGTCAATAAGTTTTATCTGATGTTCAATCTTTTTGGGCATCAATAAATCATCCGCATCAAGAAATTGAAGCCAAACTCCCACCGCACTAAATAATCCTTTATTTCTTGCAGCTGGAGCTCCTTTAGTTTTCTCTTCTAAAACTATTAGTTCATTGTGTTTTTCTTTTTTATATCTAATGAGTTTGTCTAAAGTATCATCAGTAGAATTGTTATCAACAGCAATTACTTCAATCTCTTTGTAACTTTGCTTAAACACGGAATCCAGACACTCTTCAATATAGTTATCTACATTATAACATGGTATAATTACGGAGACTTTCATATCGGAATTTGACAACCTCAATTGACGATAACAATCATAATTTGTAATTCATTTTATAGATGTTCAAAAAAGGAATTAGAGTATAAAAAAAGCTTCAATTCGGGCTTAACAATTGTTTGTAAATATTCTTCCAAATCTTCCCAATAGAAATTTGAGAATAATTGTCCTCTACAAATTTTCTGCCTTTTTTACCCATTTCTAATCTTAATTTTTCATCCTTTATTAGGCGTCCGATATTTGATGCCATATCCTTGTAGTCATTTTCGTCAGAGAGTAAACCTGTTTCATTTTCAATAATAGTATCGGGCACACCTCCGCTTCTGAATGCAGCAACAGGTAATCCACAAGCTTGAGCTTCACCTGTAACTATACCCTGAGCTTCTCTTCTCCCCGATTTATCATAGGTTGATGGCATAAGAAAAATATCTGCATTTTGTAGCAAATCTTTAATCTCATATTGGTCTCTGGAGCCCTCCAAATTTACATATTCATTTAAATCTAATTGGTGTATTAAGCTTTGTAATGCTTTTTGTTCATTTCCCTCTCCGATTATTCTGTACTTAATAGGATATCCCTTTTCGACCAACTCATTTATAGCCCTGATGGCATACTCATATCCTTTTAATTTAATTAATCTACCTATTGAAATAAGCTTTATAACTTTTTCATTACTCTTATTCAGCAGTGGCTTATAGTACCCTGTATCAACAGGCATAGGAACAATTCGTATTTTTTTCTCAGGACATCCAACTTCAACAAGCTTTCTATGTAAATATTTTGAATTGCAAGAAACTAAAGCTCCATTTTCGAAAAGGTCTCTATAATTACTTGATACTTTTTTTAAAGTCTCAATATTGAAATGAATATCATAACCGTGAAAAGTAGTTACTAATTTTCCTTTTAAAAGGCCATGCTTTTTTAAGCTATCGAAAGGATATTTATTTGTACCAAATTGAATGTGAAAAAGATCTGCTTCAAGAAATTGTTTTATCTCATAAAGTTGATAGCATAAATTTCCAATCATTCCTTGCTTACCATATTTGAAAAAATTAAAGGTTTTTAAATATTTGAATGGAAGTCCATAAAATACCAAATTTATAATCTTGAATAACCTGCCAAAGTATCCTTTTGAATTAATTTTTTTAATCTCAAAAGTCTTTTCAAGTAAACCATATTGCTTGATTAACTCAGGCTGTGAAGAATCGTTCAATTCATTCTTATTGGTAACTATAATACTTACATCATACCCTAATTTTATAGCCAATATGATTTGATTGGTAATAAATGTTTCAGATTTTACAGGAAAACTTAAAGTCCTAAAAACTATTTCCTTTTTATTCATTTAAGGTTTTAGTATGTTGGTTGAGGCAATGTCATCATGAATATTTGTCTTTTTCTTTAAAAGATGTTGAAATAAATTCAGCATGACGGTTGTATGGTCATCCTGAATTTAGTTCAGGATCTATCCATTTTTAGGTTCAGGATCTATCCAATGTTTCGAGAGTTTCAACACAATAATTCAAAATTCCATGAAAATAAATCTTATTTCAATAAATGCTGATTTTAAATCCTCGAAAATACTTAATAATACCAAATCTTAACAGTCTGTAATTAATTAGTAACATGGGTTTATTGAGTAGTGCCTTCATCGAAAAATATATTCCTTTTTTATGTAAACCACAACTAAGTGCATGATAGGCCTTCTCTCTAAAAAATAAAGAACTGTCTTTTTCGTATGGCTTTTTCAATTCCTCAAGGTAATCTTTAACCACACCTAATTCATTGGTCATTATAGCGTCTTTTCCCGTTTCCATTCTTTGTTGATAAAGAAACCTTACAATATCGTGACCATAAAATTGATTGATGGATTTAACATCCTTTGACATTGATGTAGGAACCGAACGATACTTATAGAGAGGATCACGGTAAACGACATTAGTCATTTTATACTTCTCACTTATTCTAACAAGCCAATCATAATCCTCACTAATATTTCCAAATTCTAAAAACTCTTTTCTATAACCGCCAACTGTTTTCAATAATTTCGAATCAAACATAATAGATGGTTTTTGGAAACAATTATCCAACTTTATCTTTTTATCAATTTCATCAGGATCTGTCAATCTCTGACGAATAGAAATCACTTGTGATTTTGTGTCAATTATAGCATCATTTGTACCACAGAGTATTATACTTTTATCATTTCGCAATCTATCATATTGAAGTTCAATTCTTCTTGGATGAGAAATGTCATCTGCATCTTGAAAGGCAATAAATTCCCCTTTTGCCAAATCAAAAAGTTCATTTATACTCTTCAAGTAGCCAATATTATATTCATTCTCAATGAAGACAATTCTATGGTCACTGTATGTTCTAATAATATCGGCAGAATGATCACTGGATTTATCATCACAAATAATAAACTCCCAATCCTGAAATGTTTGGTTAAGAATACTGTCAATTGACTCTTCTAAAAATTCCCCGGCATTATAAACAGGCATTATAATACTAACTAATGGAAGCGTTTTTTGTGCATTTTTCATATTACCCATCAATGTATCACCTAAAACGCATTAATCG
>CAYREN010000329.1:0-5867 GCA_964423255.1 uncultured Roseivirgaceae bacterium
ACCGGAATCCTTTTAATGAATATGAATGTGGGAGCTGGTATGCCAGGGCCATGTCGAGCTATAGCATGATCCAGGCATTAACAGGGATAAGATATGACGCTGTTGATAAAACACTTTTTATCGACTCAAAAATTGGTATGGACTTTACTTGCTTTTTATCAACAGAGACGGGATTTGGCACAACAGGGCTTAAAGTGGGGAAACCATTTATTGATGTGAGGATGGGAAAAATAGAAATAAAGAATTGGGTTGTTTCGGGTGTGAAAATAAAAATATGAAGAGATAAATGGAATTCGAGATTAATGTTATACACTAAAAATGATTGGAATAAGGACAATGGATAAAATATTTGGATAGTCTTAATGGAAATCAAAATTAAATTCTAATAAACATTATTTACAAAAGCATTGCATAAAGAAAACCTGGAAAAATCAAAATAAGAAATATATGAAATACACACTGGCATTTGATGTATATGGAACAATAATAAATACTTCGGGAGTTTATGACTTGCTGAAAACCGGGCTTGGCGAAAAATCAAAACTATTCATGAATGCATGGAGGAACAAGCAATTGGAGTATTCATTCAGGCGAGGCTTAATGGATAAATATGTGGATTTTTCCATATGTACCAAACAAGCACTAGAATTTTGCTGTATGGAGTTCAAAACTAATTTAAATCAAGAACAGAAAGCGGGCCTGATGGATGAATATAAAGTTCTGCCGCCATTTCCAGATGTTGATGTTGGATTGCAAAAATTGAAAATGGCTGGTCATGGCATCTATGCCTTTTCCAATGGAAGCAGTAAGGCGGTATCTGACTTATTGGAAAATGCAGGAATCATTAATTATTTTGATGGAATCATTAGCGTAGAAGATATTCAAATGTTTAAACCAAGTCCTTTAGTTTATGAGCATTTGAATAACAAGACGAATTCTACAAAATCTAATTCTTGGCTGATTTCCGGTAATCCTTTTGATGTCATAGGAGCAATTTCATACGGGATGCGTTCGGCCTGGATTCAACGGTCGGCAGATTCCATTTTCGATCCATGGGAAATACAAGCTACCAAAACCATTAAAGAAATAGCTGACTTAGAAATGATTTTAGAATAGTATATATAAGTTCTTTAAAGATATTGAATTGTATAGCCAGCAGTAAATTATATAGAATAATAGTATGAAAAAAGTGCTGTTAAAATTTATTTGATTGATGGCTTGTAAATAAAATCGATTCACAGCTTTCGGAAAGTTCTCATAATTAAACAACATACGAAAACAAGATGAACTTATGATAGATTATTACAAATCCAAAAGCTTGAAATCAATGAATTTCAAACCCAAATCCATTAGCATAAAAATTGAACTGCGCATTTTTATGTTGATACTATTGTTCATTAACATTTCTTTATCTCCGTTAAAAGCTCAGTCAGATCAGCCAAGATTTGAGCTAAGTCTGAGTGGTGAATGGGACTTTGAGCAAACAGATAAAGCATACCCGCCTCCGAAATTCATAAGAAAAATTCCTGTTCCCGGATTAATTGATCAGGCATACCCCAAAATTGATCAATACGTCGAACTGTTTATGGGAGATCAGGATGCAAAATACAGTTGGTATAGGTATAAATTCTCCGCTCCTAGAGAAGGGCATGGGAAAAAAGCAATTCTAACGATTCTGAAAAGCCGGTTTAATACCCAGGTTATCTTAAATGGTATAGACCTTGGCACTTATTGGCAGGCCAGTACTCCGATAGAAACAAACCTGACTGATTATTTAAAATGGGAAGGTGAGAATGTTTTGCTCATTCGCATTGATGATATTAAGCGAATTTCAAAAGAATCTGCTTTTTCCATGGATATTGAGCAGTTTACATATATCCAGGGAATTTGGGATGAGGTATTTATTTCTTTTACAGGACCTGTTCGGGTTACACGTACTCTTTGTTTACCATCAGCTATAGACAAAAAAGTACAGGTGAAATTGTTATTGGAAAACCATGATGAAAAGATCAGAAGAGAGTTTTCGCTATTGGAATATGAAACAAAAGTTTCGGTGTTTATCAGAGAAAAAAACAGTGGCAAAGTAGTAAGCGATACCACTAGCATTTCTACAAATGTAAAGTGCCTCAACCAAAAAGAAGTGGGAGTAGAAATTCGAATAGAACAAATAAAATTGTGGTCTCCTGATACGCCTTTTCTTTATGAAGCTGTAATCGAAGTGGTAGCGCTTGGCAAAAGATCAGATCATATAATTGAAACTTTTGGCATGCGCGATTTTGGAACAAATGGCAAACGCTTTGAGCTAAATGGAAATGAAATCAAATTATTGGGTTCTAATATTTCCTTGTCTCGCTTCATGGGCGATCCTGATCGTGCCGGTTTAATCTGGGACAGAGCATGGGTAAAAAAATTTCTTATTGATATTCCCAAATCACTTCGCTGGAATTCGTTCCGGATGTGTTTAGGCCTGGCACCTGATTTTTGGTATGACCTTGCGGATGAATATGGCATCATGATCCAAAATGAATGGCCAATGTGGAAGAACAGAGGCAGGGATGAGCAGATTGAGAAAGAGTTTACCGACTGGGTTTGGGCTGAAGGAAGCCATCCAAGCATTATCATTTGGGATGCCATGAATGAATCCAGACATGATTTCATTGGAAACAAACTTATTCCCAAACTGAAAAAACTTGATCCGACAAGGATATGGGATGTTGGGTATATGAATGAGTGGGATTTGTCTCTAAATGAGATGGATGAACCACATTATTATCCGCTTTTAGTCACCCAAAGGAAAGACAAACAAAAGCTGCTGGAGAGTAGGCTGAATTATCGTTTCGGTAGACTTTTTTACGAAAACGCCTACCTTGACAGGTCTCGTTATTCGTCTGTTCCCCAAGTGATCAATGAATACGGATGGATGTGGATGAACCGGGATGGAACACCTGCTTTCCTTACAAAAGCAAGAACAGACCCTGATGACAAACTCCCTCAAAAACATTACTTCAAACCAATGAATGAATGGGAGAATATAGAAGACAGAACAATCGGACATTTCGAGTATTTCCTTGGCGCTGATGCAAATTCCAAAGATCGCTGGGACTTTCAGGCATATTACATTCAGCTACAAACCGAGGCACTACGTTCCAGACGCTACATGGCGGGAGTGCAGGGTTTTAGCTATTTAACATCCAACAAAGGTTACACCGGTGATTGGTTTCTAAACCCGATCAAGGACCTCATTCCAAGTGAAACACTTAAATGGCAATTTCATTGTTATGCTCCATTTGCAGTTTTTATTGATGAAGAAGATGGGAGATACCTAAAAAACCCGAAAAAATTTACACCCGGAAAAGATCATGTGTTTAAACTCTTTGGAATTAATGATACCTCATTTGACCAGAATGGGAAAGGATCACTAAAACTCATTGATGCCGAAGGCAATGTAGTGGTAAAGGAATCTTTTGATGTAAAAATCGCACCTCACTTTGAGCAAAACATAGCAGTCAATATTGTCTTTCCGAAAAACCCCGGTGGGTATTTATTGCTATCAGAGCTGATAGATTCAAATAATATTATACAAATAAGCAGGCGGTATATTAGGGTAGGGGATACTGAAGAGCATGTTGCTTTTCCGGATTATAAGATTGAATTATTCAGGTAAGTAAATTTATGTGGGTTGGATAGATGGGGGGATCATTTCAAAATCTATTCTCACCAGTGGGCTTAATACTCTGATGCTTGCGGCCAAATAAAAATGATTATTTCCATTTAATGTCTCGTGGGCTTGCCCCAAGGTAGTTTACTCATTTTAGCATTCACTCATTATATAATTAAATTAACAAGTGTGAAAATAATATTTATAGACGAATCGATCATCAATCTGAATGGCTATATGGATTGCTCATATCTTGAGTCAATGGCTGAATTTATTACTTATCCATCTTAGGCATCCGAAGATGAAACCATTGAACCTGCCAGATGAGCGACTCATCTTGTAGTAATCAAAATACCTATAATCGAGAGAGTGATAAAAGATATCAATAGAGATTGAGACACATAGTAGTGATCGCTATCGGTTATAATAACATTGATCTCAGGGCCGGTTCAGAGGCCGGTATATATGAATTTAATGTGGAAGGAATGCCAATGACTGTGTGCCTCAACATGCATTTTGCCTAAATTTGGCTACCGCCTCTTACAGTTAAAATGAAGATATCAGGAAGAGAGCATGTCAGAAGTCTCAGAACCTAATTATTGTATTATTCCTTTTTTCTGGTATCATCACTTTTTTGTAACTGATTTATTTCCTGCAAACGAACAAGAGCTTTCAGATAATGTGTATTGTGCGGCAGCCAAAATTCATTAGATGCATAATAGGGAATATCTTTGCCACTCATATCAAATAGCGGGCGATCATCGCCAACATCCCGCCAGACAATACCGTTTACTATGCCGCCGGGAACTGCGCCTCGGTCAACCCCTCCCAATACATAGCGATGATGATAGGATGGAGCAAACCGGATGCCCACAGTTTCCATCATACTAAGATCATAGGGGTTGTTCCCCAATATCCAGTTATATTGATCATAGATGAATTTCTTGTAACGCGAATCAGCTAAATAAAGATAAGCAATTGCCATCTTTTCAGCAGCTATAAGAAGATAGCGGTTGGAGCCTAAAGCGAATTTCCATTCCTCTTTCGGTGTACCAAAATAATTTGGATTTTCGTTGGGGCCTCTGGTATAAATACCAAATGGATTATCTGCCCACTCGAGCATTTTTTCAGCTTCTTTTTTTAATTTTTCTTTGATTAGCAGGCTATGGTCTTGCTGGAAGACAAGGTCATACTCAATTGCCACACTTATGTCCTCTAATCCATACTTTTCAAATAAAGAATGTGCCAATGAGGAAAATTTCTTTTGGTGAGTAATAGCAAATAAATCAATAGCAGCACTCAATTGCCACACGTCGGACTTATCATTTTTCAATGTCCAGTCCAATCCTCGTTTTGCCGCTTCGATATATTGTTTGTTGCTTTTTGTCAAACGTGCCACTTTGGCCATGGCTGCTGTATGGATGGAAGAATTTCCTCCTGATGATCGAACTTTGAGAATTCGTTCATCCCCCGTTCCCGGTATGTTATCGGTTTCGTGTGAAGCGGCCCCAAAATATCCCCAGCCACTGGTTAAATGTCCTCTCGCTGAGCCGTCCTCTGCCATCATACGCCTGGAAAAATCTGCTCCCCATAGTATTTCATCTAAAAAGTCACTTCTATTGTTGCTGTCAAAATCCTGCTTAGTAAATAATCCACCTTCTTAGAAGGTGGCTTTGGTTTGCCCCCATAGGGGGCTTTTGAGAGTTCTCTGCTTATTGAATATCGAACACCAATTATTAACGATTTTAGACTTTCAAAGTATTCATGTTATATCATAAATCATTATTCGTTAATCGATATTCATCATTCATTTTTTGTCAACAAATACAGGCATTGCCAAAAGAACATGACCACCGTCTAAGACGGTGGATTTTCAAGTTAAATTAAATAATGTTTGCTGCTTCGAAAATGCTTCTGCAAGTCCTAAAACATAAGGTGCATTATGATATTTATTATAGTCCCCGGCATCGTGCCAGCCGCCAGCTAAATTAAATTGTTGTTGATGTGCTTCGTCTGTCGCATCATCAAGATGGCAGGCTTTATGATAACCGGGGATTTCCATTCCGCAGCGTTGATAGTAGAAAAAACGATATGCCGGACGGGCAGTTTTTTCCCAGAAAAGATTATTTGCAATCTCAAACGGCCACGAAGTATCTGCCTGTCCTTTAGATTTACACAATAGTATTATTCTAATATGTTATTACTATTA
>CAYREN010000330.1:0-5862 GCA_964423255.1 uncultured Roseivirgaceae bacterium
GTCAGGCTTTTGTTCCTGTTAGCTGTGCGGTTTTGTCACGTGAAATTTTTGAAAGCGAGTTGTTTGGCCATGTCAAAGGTGCATTTACAGGCGCCGAAAAAGAGAGAGAAGGGAGATTTCAGCTTGCCAACCACGGCACCCTGTATCTTGATGATATTGACGATATTCCAATGGAGCTTCAGGTGAAGCTTTTGAGGGCTATTGAAGAGCGCAAGGTAGAAAAAGTGGGAGGCAGCAAGCCCGAACCGGTGGACATCCGCATCATTGCATCAACCAAAACGGATATTGGCAAACTTGTGCAGGAAGGGAAATTCAGGCCTGACCTCTATTTTCGCCTGAATGTCTTCCCTATCCATTTGCCCCCGTTGCGCGAAAGAAAAAGAGACATTAAAATACTTATTCATTATTTCATTAACTATTTTGCTCATGGCCGGAAGGTGGAGTTTGATGCTAACGCATTTAATTCCCTTTTGAACTATAACTGGCCCGGTAACATCCGGGAGCTCAAAAATATTATTGAGCGTTTTGTATTGCTGGCACAAAACGGCAGAATAGATATTACAAAAATTCCACCGGAGATATGCAACCCGGTTTCCATGCCCATAACCCATCTCATTGGACACAAACCATTGGTTGATATTTTATCTGAGGTTGAGGTGTCCACCATAAGAATTGCTTTGGAGCGATCGAAATACAACAAGACAAAAGCTGCTGAGATGCTCGGGATTCCTGCCACCACGCTGCATACTAAGATGAGTAAATACGATATCAGATAGTTAATCCACACTACTCCCTCCTGTAAGCCCTGATGCCTTATGTCGGCTCCTCCATAAGCGCAAATTGGAATTTCTGCTATGTGTGCTGCATGGTCAGTGATACGTTCAATACTGGAAATTATACTTTTGATTTTTGGCAATATTTAACATGACTTTTTGTAATTTACCGGAGGACTTTTTGCAAGAATTGAATTTTTGTAACTAACTCATGTTACGCAAGATTAAGCCACTTTTTTGAAATCAGATGTTAATAACTTGTGTAATTCTATCCTCATAGTCTTCATGGTCATAATTTGCAAATATGATTTCGATGCAAATTGATTTTTCTTTTTCCTGATTTTCAATAATTCAAGACGGTTAAATGCAGCAATAGAGGCAACAAAATGACTTTTTTGTGTTTTGACCGTTTTGGTAAGCGATTTGGCAAAACTAATATTTGATTTTATTGATTTATGATACTCTTCTACTTTCCATCGTTTTTGATAGATCATAGCCATTTGCTCACTCGTTAAGTCCAAATTATTAGAAGCCGGATAGAGCGTAGCGGTATCATCTCCGTTTTTGAAGATTTGACCTATAATAACAATTGGAAATTCCAACCGCTTTACTTAAACCACCAGACTACGCCCTTCTGACTCCAATGTCCTGATACTTACATAGTGCCCGTTTTCTTTATCTTCTTTGCTTAATGCTACTTTTCTATTTCTTTTTACTGCAAAAATAAATAATCTACCTTCTAAGAAGGTGGATTTGGTTTGGCCCCATAGGAACTTCAAAAGTCAAAACTCCTTTGCTGTGATTCCAGCTTTTTCTCCTGCTCCTCCTGATATTTCACGTACCTTTTAATGGCTTCTTCATCTATTCCAACTGTACTCACAAAATATCCTCGTGCCCAAAAATGATTCCCGCAAAAGGGCTTCTCCCTGAGCAGCGGATAACTCTTAAACAATTTTATGACCAACTTGCCTTTCAAGACCCCCATCATTTCTGATACGGATACCTTCGGCGGCATGGATACAACCAGATGAATATGTTTCGCCTGAACATTTATACTGAGGCTGCTTGAGTTTACAATTCAAAATTCAAGCAGCCACGTATAAATGAGACAGGCAGGAAAATTAGCAGACTCCGGTAACGAGAAATCGTTTTTTTCCGTGGAAATCAGTCAAAATTTCAGGTGTGTCAAAAGTTTTTTCATCAAAGAGAGAGGCTGTTTCCCTGGCATATTTTTCATTTATTTCAAGATAAAGTTTTCCGCATGATATCAGGGATTTTTTAGCAAAATACATGATTTTCCGGTAAAACAATAACGGATCATCATCCTCAACAAAAAGTGCCAAATGTGGTTCGTATCTCAACACATTATCGGCCATTTGCTCCTTTTCTTTTTGTAAAACATAAGGCGGGTTACTCACAACGATGTGGAATTTTTTTTCAACCACGTTCCTGCAGGAATCCGTATCCAAAATATTACATTGCCTGAAATCAACCTTAAGATTGAGGTTTCCTGCATTTCTCCGGGCCAGAGCAAGCGCTTTTTCAGAAATATCAATAGCCGTCACCCGGCTTCGCACAAGCGAATTTTTCAACGCCAGTGCAATGCAACCGCTACCGGTTCCAACATCGAGAATGTCAACATCATCATTCCGGTTGTTCTTCACAATAATATCTACAAGTTCTTCCGTCTCAGGCCGCGGAATAAGCACTTCAGGTGATACTTCCAACTCCAGGCCATAAAAGCCTACACTACCCAGTACATGTTGAATCGGCTCTGCAGTCAGCAAACGGTTGACAGCCTTGTGTATAGTGAGTATCTCCGACTCAGAGAGTCTTTTATCAATCTGAATCTGCTGCATAGCCCGCGACAATCCGAAATAGTGCCGGATAAGCATGTTTGCTATGTTCTCTGCTTCGCGTTGCGGATAGAGTCCGGTTATCCGGCTCACCATCTCTCTTTTTATATTTGCCAGCTTGTTTGAAACGTAAAACATGGATCAAAGATAACGACTCAGGCCATAAAACAGAATACACGAAACTTTTTGTTACCAACGACCCGGTATTCGGACATTAAAAAAGCGGACAACAAGTTATCCGCATTCATAGAAATACTTTCTTCTTTACTTTTCATTTTCCTGTTCGTCTTTCTTTGCAACATCCTCGTCAACGAGGATGCGGCCACAATATTCACATACAATGATTTTCTTGTGCAATTTGATATCCAGCTGATGCTGCGGAGGAATCTTATTGAAACAGCCGCCACAGGCATCTCGCTCAATTTGCACAACAGCCAGTCCGTTACGCGCATTTTTGCGAATACGTTTATAAGCAGTCAGCAATCTTTCTTCAATGAATTGCTCATTTCCATGCGATTTTTTCACCAGGTCTTCCTCTTCCTTTTCCGTCTCGGCAATAATACCTGTAAGTTCGGATTTTTTTGCAGCAAGATCCTGCAGGCGCATCTCCAGTTTATCATTGGCAACCTTCATATCCGCTTCAATACCCTCAATGCGAAATTTGGATTCTTTAATTTTCTTCTCGGCAAGCTGAATCTCAAGGTTCTGGAATTCAATCTCCTTGGTCAAAGAATCGTATTCGCGGTTATTCCTAACATTCAATTGCTGCTCTGTATATTTCTTAATCAGGGCATTACTTTCTTTGATAGCTTCGTTTTTGTCCTTGATAAACTGTATAAACTTGTCTTTTTCTTCCTGGAAATTGGCTATTCTAGTTTCCAAACCCGCAATTTCATCTTCGAGGTCTTCCACTTCGAGAGGAAGTTCACCTCTTACAATTTTTATTTTATCAATTTGAGAATCAATCTGCTGGAGATTAAATAATGCTGTCAGTTTCTGTTCAACGCTTACTTCCTGACCTTTCATGGTATTTTTATTTTTATTTGTCATAATGCCTTATGTTTCAACTATCTACAAAAATGAAATCGGATTTGTGTTATAATTTGAAATTTGGAGTGCAAAATTAGGGAATTTTTTGGTTAATAAATCAAATAATAAATCTTTAGTAAATTGTTCCGTTTCGTAATGTCCGCCATCCACAAGTAACATCTGATTTTGATAAAGGAAGAAATCGTGGTATTTAAAATCGGAAGTAACGAAAGCATCAGCTCCGGAAGCAAAAGCTTTTCCTATTAGGAAACTTCCGCTTCCCCCGCAGACAGCCACCTTTTTCACCTTCCGATCCATAAGCAACCCGTGACGAAGTTGCTGTGCTCCAAGTTTCCTTTTCACTTCCGCCAAGAAGTCACGAGTGGACACGGCCACAGGCAACTCTCCTATCATACCTGCTCCCACACCGGCCCCGCTGTTTTCCAACGGATAAATATCGTAAGCTACCTCCTCGTAAGGATGTACGACAAGCATAGCTTTCAAAACAGTATTTATTAAATAAGCGGGAACAATGGATTCCAGCCGTACCTCTTTTTCAAAATGAATCTCTCCCTGTTTTCCCACAAACGGATGCGCTCCTTCGAGTGCTTTAAAACTCCCTTCGCCGTGAATACCAAAACTACAATGGCTGTATTTGCCAATATGTCCTGCACCGGCGTTCAGCATGGCGTTGCGAACCGCATCGGCATGACCTTCAGGTACAAAAATCACCAGCTTTTTCAATTCTCCCGAAGGAGCCAGAACACGAATATTCAAGAGCCCAAACTGTTTTGCCAAACGCAGGTTCACCCCTTCGGCCACATTATCCAGGTTGGTATGGATAGCATAAACAGCCACATCATTTTTTATGGCTTTTATCACAAGATCCTCCACGAGGTTTCCCCCGTTCAAATGCTTTAGCCCTTTAAATATTAGCGGATGGTGAGCAATAATCAGCCCGGCCCCTTCGGCAATAGCCTCATCCATAACCTGATATGTTACATCCAGTGTAATGAGGGCTTTTATTATCTCTTTGTCAGGAGAACCTAATAGCAAACCACAATTATCATAAGATTCCTGTAAATTTAGCGGAGCAAGTTGCTCCAGAAAACGGGTTATTTCTTTTATCTTCATCCCTGCATAAAATTTTTTTACAAAACTTTTTAACGTTGTAACTTATATTATAATTTTTTTATAAATTTACGCAAAATTAAAGAATTATAAGGATCGTAAATTTTTATCTTCTTCATGCTGAAAATATTGTTGTATCCGTTCGCACTTTTATACGGGCTGGTTATTGGTTTCAGACATTTTTTATTTAATATCGGCATACTACCGTCAAGGTCTTTTGATGTACCTATTATTGGCGTTGGAAACATTTCCATGGGAGGAACGGGGAAAACTCCCCACACCGAATATCTCACCCGCCTGCTCCAAAACGATTTCAGAGTAGGTATTCTCAGCTTGGGCTATTTAAGAAAAAGCAAAGATTTTGTCCTCGCAGATAAGTATTCATCGTTTGAGGACATAGGCGATGAGCCCATGCAATATCTGCATGATTTCGGTCATCAGGTTCGTGTAGCAGTGGACAGAGACCGCTGCCGGGGAGTGGAAAAACTTTTAGAACTTGAAGATGCCCCCGAAGTTATCATTTTAGATGATGCTTTGCAGCACAGGTTTATCAAACCCGGACTCAATCTTTTGCTTACCGACTACCGCCAACTTTATACCGATGACTACCTCTTCCCTACAGGCAGACTTCGTGATTTGAAAACAGTAGCCAAACGGGCCGACATCATCATTGTTACAAAAACCGAAAAGATTCTTTCCCCTCTTGTAAAAAGGTTTATTACAGAGAAACTGGCTCCCGGGCCTAATCAAAAACTTTATTTCTCCTATCTGAGATACAGCACCCCTGTTAGTATTCCCTCTTTAAAAAAGGTAAAAATAGAAAAACAATACAGTACTATCATCTTATTTACAGGAATTGCCAATTCCTATCCGCTCAAAGACAAACTCCGTTATCGTTGTCGCGAACTTATAACCCTAGATTTTCCGGACCATCATAACTACACCAAAAAGGACATTCTATTCATTAGAAAAACATGGGATGAGCAGTATGCCAGACGCAAGCTGATGGTTACGACTGAAAAAGATGCCATGCGGTTAATAAATTCTCCCTATCTTCGCCTGCTGAAAGACCT
>CAYREN010000331.1:0-5850 GCA_964423255.1 uncultured Roseivirgaceae bacterium
TCTCTAAATAGACAGCGCATTTATATATATGATGTTGGCCACAACATAACCCAATACCGCAATGATGATCCCGAACATAAAAATATTATATGAAAACCTCAGTAATTTGTATTTTCTTCCAAGGACTTTTCCCAGAAAGTAAATATCATCAATCAAGCTCGAATACAAATATTTTGAATCGTTCATCATTTCCTCCATTCCCCATTTGTAATCTTCACGATTCATACCATGAAAATTTCCAAAGAACAAAAGATTGGTATTTTTCTTTTCTATGTCCTTTCTGGTGAATTTACCCTTTGTCACATTTGGTCGGAGGGCCAAAATAGCAAATACAATGGTGACAACATTTACCACTAAGATCATGTAGGTAGGAATGACCAGGTGGGGATGATTGTCAAGTGTCTTAATCAACCCACTAATGATAATAGAAATAATAATTGAATTGACTGAAATCAAAATATTGGCTTTGTTGTCTGCCATGGCACTCAATTGCAAATGATTTTTTGATGTCAGGCGAAACATTGTTTCTATTCCACGTTCTGGTCGTCCCTCAACTTTTTTTAGCTTTTTTTTTAGTTCTTTTATTTTGCCGGGATCAAGGTCAAGATCCTTGCCTATAACTTCATTTTGTCGGCGGTCCAACTTTTTGAGCATTGAAGCCTGTCTTTCAGCATTTTTTTCAACCTTGGGATTTAAGATGGTTTTACCATATTCGGTATGATATTGGTGTGATTTTAGAAAATTAAGATTATTCTTGTACCATTCCATATCAGGATGTTTTACACCTTTGATTTGTTCTAATTCACTTTTTAATAAAAGCAATTTATCAAAGTAAGAATTTTTTGACAGGTGTATAAAGTCTGCATCATTTAATACCCGCTCAGTCAATGTCTTGGGTTTTTTGGAACTTTTGGTAGTTTGAATACAAGCAATAACCTTTTCGATCTTTTCACTTGGGTATTTATTTTTTTCCAAAAAATCTTTAGCTAACTCCATACTTTTATCCTCATGGAGATCATATTCATATTTAAATCCCGTATCATGAAACCAAGCGGAAACGATCAGAATTTCTTTCTCATCGGGAGATAGGCCGGCATAGGTTCCTATTTTATTGGCAGCCTTCACTACTTCCCAGGTGTGGTTTAGATTGTGATACACCATGTTTTCCGGAAGTGAAAGGATAATGCTTGATGCGGCCTTTTCTGCCTTTTCTATAATATTTGGTGTATTTTCCATTTATGTATTCGTATAATAATAAAATTTGAATATAGAAATTATTTGTGAGTCAAGTACATTTATTTGAGTGATAATCACTTAAAAGAAAAAACCCATTCTGATATACAAGGCATCTTCATCTATTGTTGACCTGGAATAGTCGAGTCCAAATGATATTTTATTCAATGGCGCCAACCAAATGCCGGCTCCATAAGCACGATGCATTTTATTGGATTCTCCAGCCTCTGCTGAGGGATCGTTGGACACCCATACCCTACCAAAATCATGGAATAGTACTAAGCCCAGTGCCGTAGGGACAACTGGATTTCTGATATTAAGTAGTTTTATTCTCAATTCAGTATTTTGATAAAAGGAATGCTGGCCGTAAAACCTAAATTTTCTCACTCCGCGAAAGGTATTTGTACCGCCACTTTTTGCTGCATGGTAAAATTCGAAATCTCCATTACTCAATACTCCACCAACACGCATGGCAAGAGTGGATTTTAAAAACCGCCCAAATGTGTAATAATAAGATATGTCGGTCTTGATCCTTTGCAAGTTTACATCGATGGCCTTATTGTCGATGTCTTTGAGTCCAATAAGAAATATGTTCCACTTTATTCCTTCAGAAGGCATAAAATTGTTGTCGGTATTGTCAAAGGTATAAGATCCATAAAGTGCCAAATAGTGCCTTTGTACATCTAATAGTTGGTAATCAAGGGAATTGGCATAGGTGATGATAAAACGATCTTGCTCATCATTGATATCATTCAAACTTGATTTCACATTTACGGATTGATATCCACCTCCGACCACAAACTGATGTAGTTCATTTTTAGATTTGCGCTCCAGCTCCGGGTAAAATATATACTGCACATACCTGGAGCTGTAATATCTTGAATCTATGCTGAATTTATCCTCATCAAATTTAGTCTCATTGCCATAGCCATAAAAATAATCAGTATAGCTCGGGGCAAAAACATTTGCATTTACTACGAGATTCCATTTACCAACTGCCTCAGTAAATGTTCCTTTATATGAAAAATCATATGATCTGGACTTCGGAGCAATGTCTGCCCTAAAATTATGATTTGATTTAAATGGGTACTTCCGGAAACCTTGCCTTTTTAACATCAGTCCGATTCCTATAAATATTCCATCATCAGGATTGTATCCGGGATATATTATTGGAGCCGTGACATTATATTGAAATTCTTTTCTGTTGTAATCATTGACCAAAGGGTTTTTATCAGTAGTTAAATTTTTGATATTTTTCTTCCCTTCTATGGATGTGCCTACTTTGTTATCATATAAAACTGTCTTTTTCCCCACACCAGACAATTGCGAATTGTCGTTTATAATATCATCACCATCGCCTCCTATTATTCTAATCAGTATTCCTTTTGAAGCACTACCAGAAATGTCAAATACATCTTTTCCACCAAGGCCAAAAAGTCTTATTTCTTTTGTTTCGGTGGCGTTAAATGTTCTCTCATAACTCTTTCGCTTAACAGCTTCCGATTTGGTTTTCAATAAGAAAACAGTGACTTTGGTTTGCTCATCGTTGAGTCGCTCAATCACAAAATGTTCTTTCTTATCTGATCCTAGAATGGTGACTTCCTTTGAAATGAAATCATAATATTTATCTGCATAAAAGGCAATATCGTTACGTCTGGTTTTTAGTTTATTTATAATTTCTTCACCTCTTATACTAAATATCTCAGGAGGGACATCCCTGACAGCATTCTCAATTATTTCATCAGTAAGCCGATTTTGGAGATCTTTAGCTATTGCTACCCAGGTTGCTCTATTGGGTTGGTTGATAAATGAGCGGTCGAAATACCGACCATTGAAATTCATTCCTTGGATATCCCTAATTTTTTCATGAAACCCTTGAAATTTGGCTACACTCCAATTGTATGATGCTATTTTCATCAACCATCCATCTGACCAGAAAAAAGCCTGATCCCTGTCACGAGGGATGGGTCTGTAAAATGTATTGCCATCTTCATCTTTAAAGGATGCCCAGCGCCATTGGTCTGCGTGCCTGTCCCAGTCTCCGATTATCATGTCAAACAGTCGAGAACGCAAAGCAAATTCCTGATCGACATAATGATCTCCGTCTTTTCTTGTCTTTTCTAATACTTCAAAAGTATTTACAATATCTTTTGATCGACCGAAACTCGCTATATCCTTTCTGTTTTTTGCGGGCCTTTCTTCAAATAAAAATAATCCATTGGCATAGGTATGTCTGTAAATGCCCAGTCGTGGATCATCGGGGAGATAAAAAAGCCTGGGGTTTGTATGATATATTCCGGCGGCCTCGGCCATAGAGGGTACCGCATACGCACCGTAAGGGTACGCAGCAGAAATTTGATCGGTAACAATATCTTCTGCAAATGTATTTCTCAGATCTGCTGGAACAGCACTCTCAGGGTACTTTTCTATTGATCTCAACACATATTGCTTTTTATTCTTAGTTTCCAGTCTCAGTGAAATGGTTTGCTGACCACCTCCCTTTTTCAGTATTTTCATTCCACCCAACTCTTTTCCTATATCAAAATATGGTATGTCATGAACCTCTGTTGTCCATTCTTTTCGATAATTGTTGCCCAACATGCCCGCTCGCTTTCTTTTTTTGGTGTACATGTCAGAAGCAAATGTTGTAATTACCGAATCGCTATAGTCAATATTTTTAGTATCAACTATTGTTTTGTCTTCATTGTCCTGGTTTTTATTAAATAGTAATTTTTGATATAACATTATTGGTTCACCATCCTTTGATCCCCAGTATTCTAAATTACAATCTCCATTATTTGTAAAAACCAGACGACCGTAGCCACGCTTTCCGGAAGCAAAATGCGCATTTTTCTGAGCTACTTCTACACCATTGGAGTATGAACCACTATTGAGTAAATGCATATTTTGTTCGTGATGGTATTCGAGGGTTTTTTCATGGGCAGAGAGGTAGATGATATTATCATGTGGTTTCATAATCTCATTCATCGTTTTAACAAATTGCTTGTATTTCGGATTTGATAGATCTTGAGCAGCGCCAATCCACGAACGATAAAGCACCTTCATACTTCCCAGGATCGGTAAAGGTGTTAAATGTGATTTCGCAGGGAAATAACCTCCGAACTTTCCATTTCCTTTAAGGCTATGATATCCGGCGACAATAATTTTCTTTGATTCGTTTCGCTTGATGGCATCATCAAGATTTACATAAAAATCCAGGATGCTTTCTACACCACAGCCATCTTCTATTTTAGGTTTTTCCCAGTCGTGAAAAAGCCATTGCGTATCAATCAGCAGCAATATTATATCATCACCAATTTCAATCTCTTCTGGTCCCGGACAGCCAAGTGCCGGTTTTATAATATCTCCCTGCGCAAGTTCATCTTCTATTAGTTGCTCTAAAATGCGAACATTTTCCATGCCTATTCGAGTGCCATTTGCCCATTCGTGCGGGCCCATTATACCATAGTATTTCCCTTCCAACTCATTGAAGAATTTATACCTCAAACTTAGGAGTTCCCTTTTTTCTATGGATTTTGCAGAAGAATCATTGCGTAATGTCGAGCTTCTCAAACTGTTATTGCCAAGTAAAAGCAAGGTAGATTTCTTTCCTGATATTGATATTTGATCAGTCAATAATTGACCAATTTTTGATTCTTCCAATACTACCTCATCCGATCTTCCAAGAAAATAAATAGTATGGGATATGTTATCAATAGGAGATTTTGAAAGATTTGAGTTGGAGCTGTAGTAATCCTTATTTACAGCGCAGGCTAGTGCAAAATAGGTAATTAATAAAATGAGTAAGTTGGTTATGGTTCTCTTACTGATCATAAAAAGATGCTAAGCTCTATAGTTTTAAATTATCACAATAAACCAGCAATTGTGATTTTGCATGTTATTAATTAAATATACTAAAGTTTATCGCATCCACGACTATAAGACAAAGTATTGTCAAATTGGATCATAAGCAGGAAATTTCATAGTATGCATGAATGACAAACGACCTGACCATATTAAGGGCGAAGCATTAATAACAATTTCACATAATATCAGTTGAAATATAAATAATATTTTCGGTAAAAACTCATGGATTTCTGATACATTGAAACTTAAGGGGACCTCTATTAATTATCTTCCAAATATTTGGGTTAGTGAACTAAATAAAATTGAAAATATCATGATTACAATTTCCACCAACATTGAAAAGATCGCTATCGTAGTCATTTCTATATTTATTATGGTAACACCAATATTTGGACAAGTGCATAGTTCAAAGCAGGCAACCTCATTTTTACACCATGAAATTGAAGGATTTTTGGGAAGTACTCATGTCCCAAAAGGTGCCCTTGACAATTCTGGAGCAACATTAATATTACCCAACATCGGACTTAACTACAAATATTGGGTTGATGAGAGATTTGCTATTGGGTGGTACAACAATATTGTTGCCTTAACATATGTAATCAATTCCGATACCCATCAAGATTTAGAAAGAAAAACCCCATTCACTACTTCAATTGTTGGAATTTTCAGACCATGGAAAAATCTGTCATTTTTCACAGGACCCGGTTTGGAAATTGACAAGAATAAAACACTTTTTGTTTTTCGTTTTGG
>CAYREN010000332.1:0-5840 GCA_964423255.1 uncultured Roseivirgaceae bacterium
TGGCCATCGCCCAAAGATCTGAATCTACCGGCACGTTGCACCCAACCTTGATAACCTCCATAAATGCCGGATTTTCCTGATGGGTTAAACTCAGCATCTTTTACATGATACATTTTTATTCGGTCATGATAAAAATCTATAAACTGGATATAATCTAATTGCTGTAGCACAAAGTGACTTGGGTCATAATTTATATTTACCCGGTCATGATTTCCTGTTGCTTCAAGAAATGCCTCAAATGTAACTCCATCGTGCAGGTCTTCTCCCGGGTGCAACTCATAACAAACATCAACACCATTTTTGTCAAATTCATTGAGTATTGGCTTCCATCTCTTAGCCAGTTCTTCAAACCCCATTTCTACCAATCCTTCTGGTCGCTGTGGCCATGGATACATATATGGCCAAAGCAATGATCCAGAAAATGTGGCATGAGAAGCCAAGCCTAAATTTTTACTCGCCCTGGCATTTTGCATCATTTGTTCAATGGCCCATTCAGTTCTGGCCTTTGGGTTATTTCTAACTTCTGGTGCAGCAAATCCATCATACATGGTGTCATAGGCAGGATGTACAGCTACCAGCTGCCCAAATAGATGGGAAGATAGTTCGGTAATCTCCATACCGCTGCTTTGAACAATCCCTTTTATTTCATCAGCATAATCTTTGCTTTCAGAAAGTTTTTTTAAATCGACACATCTTGGATCCCAGGTAGGTAGTTGAACTCCTTTGTATCCCAGGTTTGCCATGTATTTACATATATTCTCCAGATTATTAAATGGGGCATCATCTCCCAAAAATTGTGCTAAAAAAATTGCCGGTCCTTTCATTGTATTTATTTTATTGTTCTACTAATATTTTAATAAAAATTAAATGCTAAATGAGAGAATGCTAATACAATTGAAGATAATGATTAGCAAACTCTTTTTATTTACGCATTTTATCATTCTCTTATTCCATCTTCGTCCAGGCTGAATTATTTTGCCCTGAATCAATTACAGCATCAATAAATTTCATGCCTCTTACGCCATCATCAACAGTGGGAAAATCATTGAATATTGGATCAACTTCCACATCATCCAATTTTGCTTGAAGCACTTTTGTGAAGTCTCGATAAATATTTGCAAATGCTTCCAGATAGCCTTCCGGATGACCGGCTGGAACTCTTGTGTGAGCTGCAGCTGAGGCACCCATATATCCATTTCCAGTTCTGTACACTTCCATGGGTTTTTCAAGCCATCTTACAAACATGGTGTTTGGCTCATGTTGATGCCACTCCAAACTTCCTTTTTCGCCATAAACTTTTATTTTTATTGAGTTCTCCTCTCCTGCGCATATCTGGCTGCAGTGTAAAATACCTTTGGCCCCACCCTCAAATCTCAACAAGACATTGGCGTCGTCATCCAACAATCTGTTTTCAACAAAAGTAGATACATCTGCGCTGAGCTCAGAAATTTTTAATCCTGTAATTGTTTCAGCAAGATTTTCAGCATGCGTACCAATGTCACCTACCGACCCCGCTTTGCCAGATCTTTTAGGGTCTGTTCGCCAGGAAGCCTGCTGTTGCCCGGTTTGTTCAATTGGGGTGGATAGCCATCCTTGAGGATATTCTACAACAATCTTTCTGATCTTTCCAAAAATGCCAGAAGTGCACATTTCACGCGCTTGCTTTACCATTGGATATCCGGTATAAGTATGGGTCAAGGCAAACGTTAATCCTGTTTCATTTACCAGCTTTTGCAATTTAAGTGACTCATCAAGAGAAAATGCTATGGGCTTTTCGCACACTACATGAAAACCATTTTCCAGGGCCAATCTTGCAGGGTCAAAGTGCACATGATTGGGAGTTACAATGCTCACAAAATCCATGCGTTCATCTGACGGAAGTTCTCGCTCCTTTTCAAACATTTCCTGGTAGGTTTTATAAATTCTCTCAGGTTTCAGAAATAAATCCTGGCCAGAAAGCAAGGCTATTTCAGGATCAATGTGCAGTGCTCCGCACACTAAATCAATCTGACCATCAATTCCTGCAGCTATTCGATGCACTCCACCAATAAAAGCTCCTCGGCCTCCACCGATCATTCCCATTCTTAGTTTTCTACTCATTTTGGATATTATTTTTGGGTTTATAAAATTTGTTATTTGGGTATAATACTTCTCAATTTTGGTTAAAAATAATGAAATATCATTTCACAATTATCAATGGGCGGGTATAAAATCTTTAATCAATTTTATTATCGCATATCTCTGATAGTGATTTATTGCAATTCTCACTTTACTTCTATTAGCCGGACTTAACTGATCAATCAAATGAGAATATTAATTGATCATTTTTCTATAATTTTGCCTTTCATATGCAGGAAGAAGAAAAGTTTGATCAGGAAAGTGATGAGCTCTTTGAGCACCATAGAATATCTGTAGACCCTGGGCAGCAAGCCTTGAGAGTAGATAAATTTTTATTTGATCGATTGCCAAATGCTTCAAGAAGTAAAATTCAGAGTGCCGTAAAATCGGGATTTGTACTGGTCAATAATCAACAAATAAGGGCAAATTATAAAGTAAGGGCAAATGATGAAATTGTTATTTCATTGCCTCAACCTCCGCGGGTAAACGAATTGTTGCCAGAGGATATCCCACTAGATATTGTATTTGAAGATGACCATCTTTTAATTGTAAATAAACCGGCAGGCATGGTGGTTCATCCTGCATTTCAAAATTGGTCAGGGACACTTGTCAATGCCTTGGTTTACCACTTCAGTCAACTTCCAGAAATGCCCAATAATGAAGGGCGTCCTGGTTTGGTGCACAGGATAGACAAAGATACTTCCGGTTTGCTGGTGATTGCTAAAACTGAAAAAGCCATGTCTGGATTAGCGAAACAATTTTATGACCACTCTATTGAAAGAACTTATTGGGCGTTGGTTTGGGGTGATCCCGGTGATATTAAAAGGACCATAGATATAAATGTAGGAAGAAGCCTTAAGGATCGAAGAATTACAGATACTTTTCCTGAAGGCGACTTTGGCAGAAATGCCATCACACATTTCGAAAAGATTAAAGATTTGAGGTATGTTTCTTTGATAAAGTGCAATCTTGAAACTGGGCGGACACATCAAATAAGGGCACATATGAAATTTATAGGCCATACAATATTTGGAGATTCCACCTATGGTGGAAACAGAGTGTTGAAAGGAACACAATTTTCAAAATACAAGACATTTGTAGAAAATTGTTTTAAAATTATGCCCAGGCAAGCGCTTCATGCCAAATCAATAGGATTTGTACACCCAATCACAAAAAAACAAATACAATTCGATTCTGACTTACCCGAAGATTTTAAAAATGTATTGGACAAATGGGACAACTATGTTCAGTACAATTGATAGGACATAAAAAAAGCCGGAATAAATCCGGCTTTTCTTTATTTGTTTTTTAGTGCTTTTTCGAGCGTATCAATTAATTTTTTTGAAACTAATCTTGGTTTTTCTTTTTTATACTTTTTCAATTCTTTAAGTGCACTTTCTCCTATTTCATAAAGCCCTATTGGGTTTTGATCAAATCTATAACTTCCCAATACATATTCCAATTTAGATTGTACATCTGCATATTTTTCGGCTCCAATTTTCTTAAATTTTTCCAGGGCATCTACACATGCCTTTTCGATTTTTTGGTTCAATTTTACTTCACTCATCATTCAATTCTCTTTGCAATTGTTTAAAATATTTGTTACTTCAATAATAAAACCAGTCAATAGATCAATAAATTCAAGCTATCAAATTAGTTTTTTTCTTCATACACCAACCGGTTTCTTCTATCCCACTCTTTGCTGATAAACGGCTGGTAACTTTTGTCAAATGGATCACTCGGGTATTGTATTTCTTTTTTCCTTCTTCTCATAAACGAATAGTATTCTGTCCATTTGCCAACCTTTAAATTTTCGTCATATTCTCCTTTTATCGCTATTGTTCCATTTTCATGGAAATAATAATACATCCCATTTTTCTTTCCATAAACAATAGGAATCACCTCTTTAAGCTTAGTTCTTTTATCATCATAGTACCTCACTTTTGACTCTTTAGGCCACCCTTTATGATACTTTATTTTACTAAGGAGAACGTCTTGGCTACTATAGGTCGTCCAGCGTCCATGCCTTGCTCCTTTATAATAAATACCTTCAACAATTACTTGCTCTCCAACTATTTTTTTATATGGCCCATGTAAAATCACCCCTCGTTTATCTTCTATTTTACCGGTATGCCGTATTCGCTTCCTTGTAAAATCGTACCAATATATTTCGGGTACATATGGGTCAGTTTCTTTAAATTCTTTTAAGTAATAAAATATCTCCAACTCTACCTTTTCCCCTACACCCCGTCGTGTAAAGCCCTTTTTAGTTTTCATACCATAAAACCACTTTTTCTTTCGCTTCTTTTCCTTTCTTTTTTGCGCATCCTTTGCCTCATTAGAAAGCTCCATCTCTCTCTCCATGTTCAAAGTGAGTGGCATATCGTCGATTAAACTATATCCATCCTCGGTATCACCAAAGATGTCAATCTTTGTTGTATCAATATCTACAATCTCCTGGGCAATTAACAAAGAAGAGGCATGCAGGGTAATTACTAAGAAAAAAATAGATTTTAAATTCATGAATTTATGAATGCGTTTCAATTAAATTATAAAACGAAATTATCTATATGGTATTTTTTACAAATTTAACTTCGCAAATTCTTTGGCAAAATAGGTAAGGATAATTTTTGCGCCGGCTCGGCGGATACTTAATAGTACTTCCAACATGGTCTTTTCGCCATCAAGCCATCCATTTTGATCTGCAGCTTTAATCATGGCATATTCACCACTTACATTGTATGCTGCAATTGGCAAATTGCTCATTTCGCTAATTTCCTTTATCACGTCCAGATAAGATAAGGCAGGTTTTACCATTAATATATCTGCTCCTTCCAATTCATCCAATTCGGCTTCGATTAATGCCTCCTTTAAATTGGCTGGATTCATTTGATAAGTCTTTTTATCACCATTTTTTGGTGCAGAATCCAATGCATCTCTAAATGGCCCATAAAATGCGCTCGCATATTTTGCGGTATAAGACATAATAGAAACACCAGTAAATCCTTCATCGTCCAGCAATTCCCGAATATACTCTACTCTGCCATCCATCATATCTGAAGGTCCTAAAATATCAGCTCCTGCTTTTGCCTGGGCAATAGACATTTTTCCCAATACTTCCAGAGTTTCATCATTTAATATTTCTCCATTTTCAACGATCCCATCATGACCATCAGAACTATAGGGATCCATGGCGACGTCAGTCATCACACAAACTCCTGGAAATTCCTTCTTTATTCTTTCAATTGCCCTGAGGTAAAAATTATCGGGATGTGAACTTATGGAGGCGTATTTATCTTTGTATTTTTCTTCAAAAGCTGGAAACAGACAAAACGATTTAATGCCAAGATCGGAGCATTCATTGATTTCATTTAATAAATTGTCTACACTAAACCTATAAATCCCAGGCATACTTGAAACTTCCTGTTTAATGTTTTCTCCATCGACCATAAAAAGTGGATATATCAAGTCACTTTTTGAAAGTCTCGTTTCTACTACCATCTCCCTAACTACTTCACTTTTACGATTTCTCCTGGGTCTTCTTAGCATAGAATTATCGGTCTCAAACTACAATGTTTTAATAAAGTCGCAAGTTGATAAATGCTATTTAATTATTCAAATCGCATCGACAATAAATGTTATTTCTTATTGATTTACCATTAAGATATAAAGTCAATTGTTAAAACATTTTTTACCTTTGCGCACTATTTGAAAACGAAAAT
>CAYREN010000333.1:0-5838 GCA_964423255.1 uncultured Roseivirgaceae bacterium
ATAGCCCTGTGGGTATGATTACAAAATTTCCAATGGCTGTTTGGGTGAGTTTGTACAGACCATATTTGTGGGAGGTAAAAAATATTGTTATGCTACTTTCTGCATTGGAATCGTTCATATTATTTATTTTTTCCATTTATGTGCTATTTAAAACAGGCCCTTTAGTCTCTTTCAAACTAGCTTCTTCAAAACCTATTTTGATTTTTTGTTTTCTTTTTTCTATCGTATTTGCATTTGCTGTTGGGGTTTCTACCTACAATTTTGGCTCACTTGTAAGATACAAAATCCCACTTTATCCATTCTTTGTTTCTGGTCTTATTATTCTTCTAAATTACTCAAAAAGAGAAAGAAAAAGTTTGGTGTTGGATAAAACAGAATAGTTGTCCATGACCTTTATTCGGCCTCGTTTTCCTATGGTCTTTCTAAGTGTTTCAGATTGAATTAATTCGCTAAGATATTTTTCCCAATCTTGTTTGTTATCACACAAATATCCATTTACTCCATGGTCAATAATGGTTTTATTTGCACCAACATTCGAAACAATTGCAGGTATTCCCATTGCCATGTATTGTAAAGCTTTAAAACCACACTTACCTTTTTCCCAAATATTATCATCAAGGGGCATGATACCAATATCTATTTTTCCAAGTTGTGCAATTTCTTCCTTTTTATTCCATTTAATAAATTCATAATCACTGAATTCCCATAAGGGCTCGTGGTTAGAAATGATAATGATTTTTAAAGGGTGCTTTTTCATTAATTCTATGAATACCGGCACCAACGAATTTAAATATTTTGTTGTAGAATGCGATCCAGTCCAACCAATTGTCACTGGATTATTTGAGACTTTTTTACTAATGGGAAAGTGATAGGTCTCATTTATAGTAGTTGGATTTACGAAAACCTGATTATTATTTTTTCTTGCATAATCTGCCAGAAAACTATTGCCACAACTTACTTTCCAACTCCACTTGCATATGGTCTTTACTTTTTGATGGTACTTCAATTTTTCTACGAGGATATTTTGGTCCGATGTATTTGGTAGCCAAATTGCATCGTCATAGTCATAGATAATTTTCTTTTTCAATAATTTAGCTATAACGTATTCAATAATTGGTGGGCCCAATGGCAACGCCTCCCTGTGAATAAATACAAATTGGTAGTTGTTGGTTTGAAAAAGAAGGAGAAACCGTCTGATAACTCCAAGGAAAAATGCAATAGCTTTACGCATCACATTTTTTTGCTGATAGAGGATATGCCATCCCTTTTCAGACCAAAATGATGCCACATCGTATTGATAACCGCTATTCGTCAATACTTCAAAGTATTGTTCAAATCGAAATCTTTGTGATGGAGCTACATCAATTGGATAAGGAATAATAAAAAGTATTTTTTTCAATGCTGATTTGGAGATCAATAACTCTCTTTTTTGTTTGGAAAGCTACCAGACTTTACATCGGAAATATATCCTTCTACCGCATTTGTAATTGAAGAATGGAGGTCTGCATATCGTCGTAGAAATCTAGGATTAAATTCGTTATTTATTCCCAGCATGTCGTGCATTACTAATACTTGCCCATCAGCATAATTACCTGCACCAATGCCAATAATGGGTATATTAAGCTTTTCAGAGACTTTTTTTGTAAGTGATGCAGGGACTTTTTCGATGACCAAAGCAAAACATCCGCTTTCCTCCAAGGCTATAGCATCTTCAATCAATTTGTTTGCTTCAACTTGCTCTTTTGCACGGACATTGTATGTTCCAAATTTGTAGATAGATTGGGGTGTAAGCCCTAAATGCCCCATTACCGGAACTCCTGCACTCAACACACGCTCAATTGATTCCTTAATTTCCAGTCCTCCTTCCATTTTTACAGAGTGTGCTCCAGACTCTTTCATTATTCTGATTGATGATCGCAGGGCTTCCTGAGAGTTGCCCTGATAAGAGCCGAAGGGTATGTCGACTACAATCAATGCTCGATGTGCCGCCTTTACCACTGAGGTCGCGTGGTAAATCATGTGATCCAGGGTGATAGGTAAGGTTGTTTCGTTTCCAGCGATAACATTAGATGCGGAATCTCCAACCAAAATGACATCAATTCCTGCCGAATCAATAATTTTCGCCATCGAATAATCATATGCAGTGAGCATGGAGATTTTTTCTCCTGCTTTTTTCATTGCCTGAAGCTGATGGGTGGTGACTCTTCGTATTTCAGAAAAACTGGCTGACATAAGATTTAATTAATAATAAATTTAGAATTTAAATTCTTCCTCACTCTTTTAATAGAAAATTTTTATAGCAAGAATGAACAATAACAGAATATTTGACAACATTAAACTAATATAAATAAACCCCAAATTTACCAGAGTCCAATACAACTTCGATATGATCTTCAAGCGTAGTTGACAATTCATAACCCGTGTAATCTGAAGATATCGGAAATAATTTATGACTTCGTTTCACGAGCACAACTGTTTCTATTTTTTTTACATCTACATCTAAGAAAGGCCTGAGACTATGCAGAAAAGTTTTCCCGGTATGCAGTACATCATCTACAAGTATCAATACATTTCCTTCTAATTCCTGCGGGTCGCAATCAACTTTTATAGGTTCCGATGAAAGTTTGTTCTTATCAAAATCAATTTTCAATAAAGAAATTTCGAAAGGGCTGATAGCCTTTAATTCTTTGACAATCAATTTGGCCAACTTATATCCGCTCGGAATCCCAGCAACATATATCTTCTTTTCAAGATAATTATGTTCATAAATCTCGTAAGCAATCCTGCTTATTTTATGTCGAATTTTTTGCTTATTTAATATTGTATTTTTTGTAATTGCCATTATTAAATTGTTATTAACTCAAAGGAATAACTTTGCTGTCTTTAAAAGTTGAAAGGACAACCATGGATTGCATATTATCAACTTCTTCAATATCTGAAATTTTTTCAAGCATCAATTTTTGATAGGAGACAATATCTTTTGCCACCACTTTTAGCATAAAATCACCTGCACCGGTTATATGATGACATTCGATTACTTCAGGAACTTTTTTTATTGCTTTCACAAAATTTTCAATGTGCTTAAGTTTGTGTCCGTTTAATGTGGCAATTGCAAATGTTGTCACACCCATTCCAACTTTTTCAATATTTAGTTTGGCATGATAGCTAGAGATAATGCCAATTTGTTCCATTTTTTTAACCCGTTCAAGGGTTGGAGCTGGTGACAAGCCAATCTCTTCAGAGAGTTTGGCATTTGTAATTTTTGCCCTCGCCTGCAATATCTCTAATATCTTCTTATCAATCGCATCTAGTTTTTGTAGATCACTCATCTCCAATTCAATATTTTATTTGGTTCAAGATACTCATTCTATTATTAAATATTGTTCCAAATTTTTTATGGAAATATTAAATTGCTAAATAAGGTGTAAAAATAAACCATTCAATATGAACTATCTATCGATTTACAGGTATTTACAATTTGAATGCTTTATTTCTAACCATCATCCTCTAATGAAAACCTAATCTGAGAAAATATGATTTTCTTTTATGATACATTTGCTTGAAATTCAATCATTTCAATTCGAAATATAAAATTTGAAATATATTGGCTACCAAATTCAATCCCAAAACAAGAATATATGGCATACTATATGCCTCTACAACTGCACTTTTCTGGGGGTTTTTAGCCATTTTCATGAAAGTTTCGCTCAATGAACTTGCTCCGCTTATCGTGGTATGGTTTAGATTTTGCATAGCTTTTACCTTGCTATTTGCCTACTTTTTAGTCATGGATAGAAAGAAGCTTTCTATTATTAAGAAACCTCCCACATTACTCATTGTTGCTGCTGTTTGTCTAACCTTTAATTATATGGGTTTTGCCAATGGTATCAATCTTACTTCTCCCGGAAATGCTCAAATTTTCATTCAAATGGGCTCCATATCGCTTGCTGTGGTTGGCGTGGTGGTTTACAAGGAAAAACTTTCGGCAAGACAAATGTTCGGTTTTATTGTAGCAGGAACGGGGTTGGCCTTTTTTTATAGAGACCAATTAAAAAACCTATTGGGAAGTGAAGATATATTTAAAACTGGTGTTTATTGGTTGATTATGGGCGGATTGGCCTGGACTGGGTATGCCGCCTTACAAAAAAAACTAGTTCAAAAACATCATGCCCAACAGTTAAATTTGATCATTTACGGCTTACCAATATTAATACTTTTGCCTTTTGTTGATTTTTCAATTTTTAAGGATTTAACACTCAGTCTATGGCTCTTACTCCTTTTTCTTGGGGTAAATACAATTGTTGCTTACGGGTGCCTGGCAGAAGCTTTTAAATATACTGAAGCCAATAAAATTAGCGTAATTATCACCCTCAATCCTATCATCACTTTGGTGGCCATGTGGGTACTGGGAAATATGGATATTGATTGGATAGATCCTGAGGTAATCACAATCTATGGAATAATCGGGGCTGCTCTGGTCATATTTGGAGTTATCATGGTAATCGTTCCTAAAAAAATCAATTTCAAATAATTAATGATCAATTATTTTACGGCCTTGTTCTTTGCTGCAAAGAGCATTTTGGTTGCATGTCCATTTGATAAAACAAATTGCAGCGAATGCAATAACTATAAGTATCAAATAAAAAAAATTGGCCAACTACCAGGTGAGGTGGAGGAATCGTCTGGTTTGGCTGTGAAAGATGAACTCTTTTTTACTCATCCTGATTCTGGAAACCCTCCTATTTTTTGGGGAGTTAAACATCCGTTTGAAAAAAATAAACAAGTCAACGGTAAAATTGAATTTTCCCAAGAAGTTGAAAATAATGATTGGGAAGATCTCGCTCAAGATGATAAAGACAATATTTATATTGGTGATTTTGGAAATAATGACCACGACCGAAAAGACTTATCCATTTTGAAATACAATCTGATTTCAGATAAATTGGAAACAATATATTTCAGTTATCCAGATCAAAAAGAATTTCCCCCAAAGAAAAACAGAGATAAAAATTATGATTGTGAAGCTATGCTATGGACAAAAGGAAACCTTTATTTATTCTCTAAAAACAAAGGCAATAAAAATGTCAAGATTTATAAATTGCCTGATCAGCCAGGTAGATATGAAGCGGTGATTATTGATACACTCCGTTTACCATTACAGATCACTGGAGCGGATATCAGTCCTGATGATCAATTTGTGACATTACTATCATATGGAAAAGTATTGCTTTATCAGGTGGCGTTTGATAATTCAGAAGAATTAAAACTTTCGCCATTTCATTGCAAAAGATTTACGCGTTCGGGTCAATCTGAAGCAATTGTATTTTTAGATGAAGAAAATCTATTGATTACAAATGAAAAAGGGACGGCCTATTGTATGTTTGTGAAAAAGAATAAAATAACAAATGAGAAAAGAATTACTGAATTAGAATATCTTTTCCCCATGGCACCTTCTATGGATTTATTGGAGGATAAATAATCAATAAATCAAACTTGATTAACCCTTGTCCTTTTTCTCCTTTAGAATGCGAAACATATCAATGAGCTCATCATAGCCTTTATAAAGAATTTTAATTGACATATATGCAAATCCTACTAAAGATAATGCAATTACTATGGTCCAAATTACTATCCACATGGTATTAAATTAAGTGTTGTTTTTTTTAAATTATTTATCAGGCAACCTCGCTTTTTGGCTCACCAATGGCATTTTGAATTAGAGACCCCAACAACATTCCTATTAGAGCCAATAAAAATCCTCCCCATCCCAAAATGGAAGCCCACTCATTTTTTGCTTCTTCTGGCAAGATCAAGTAGATTATTGGTGCCATCCCACCC
>CAYREN010000334.1:0-5736 GCA_964423255.1 uncultured Roseivirgaceae bacterium
ACATAAATAAACTTTTTCATTTTTCTAAAATTTAAATTTCAAATTGATTCTTATTTATAACAATTATTAAACATTTTTAAACCATAAAAACTGATACGCAACCAGAACAGTACTAAAATCTGCACCATATCTTGTAGAGAACCCTGTTGTATAAGCTATTTTTAACGAGTGATTTTTTGCTACCCTATATGAAAACGCTACTCCTACTCTGCTATTATTTTGATTGTCTTCTTGATCTACCCCATTAACTGATGTAGTACCCAGGCCGCTTCTGCCTACAGATACAGCAACCCATAGTCCTGGTTTGAAAGTATAACTTGCATGAAACTGAGCAATCAACAATGGATTTTGACTAATTGTATTTCCGTTGTAAAAACTGTTATTATCACCAAAAACCCAGCTTAGCAAATGGAGTTCAAAAACCAATTTTCTTTTAATAGCATACGAACCCACAACTCCAAATTTAACTGCCCAACGATTTGCACCCAGATTTAAAAATTTTGTTGGATCGTATTGCCCGATGGGAATCCGTACTCTGGAATATACACCAAGATTAAATTTTTTAGGAGCTATTTTACCAAACTCGCTTAGCGGAACCGGTTTATTTCCGACGAGAATTACCGACAAGCGAATCAAAGGGTCACCAAACCCTGTTCGGGAAGTGGATGAATCTATATTGCTAACAACTCCTTCAAACTGCGCAAAAGAATACGGTGCAATGACATCGAATTTTGCCAGTTTATTAAAAAGCTTGAAACTACCAGCGTAGGCCAAAACAACATTATTCATTTTAGATTTTAAATCTTCAATAGGTAGAGAATTATCCAGTAATATATTACCTGCTGAATATCCATAAGAGGCAATAAAAAATCTACCCCCTGTGGGGACTGAAGACATTAAGCGAGGTTCTAAATCTTGCGATCTAGCGTGTGTTACCGAAAGCAACCCGATAACCAAAATGAGATATGTTTTGAGTGTTTTCAATATTGGATTTTGACTAATCTTTAAACCATCCTTTTTTGTAAAAGAAGAATAGTGATAACAAAACAAAAATTACCATAACCCCTAAACTCACAAAGTAACCATATTGGAATTCAAGCTCTGGCATATATTTAAAATTCATTCCGTAAATTCCTACCAATAAAGTTAATGGAACAAAAATGGCTTGAATAATTGTCAATACCTTTAAACGTTTGTTCGACTTGCTTTGTAAAATTAATTGATAATGATCGTTTAAAGAATCTAATCGATCTTCTACCTGATTGAGCGAAGCTTTTAAGAGGTTTAGGTTCTTTATAAAATATTCAAAAGACTTTAAATAAGGACTTTCTGCATCTATAAAAGCTTTTGTTGGAGGAAAACTTAGTGTGTAATACAACTTATCTAAAACCCGCTGAAAGGTAGTAGATTCTGTTTTCGATTGCCAAATATCTTTGGTTGAAAGGGTAGATCCTTTTTTGTCCATTTCTTTGGCTAAATCTTCTATTTCTTCTCTATAAGATAAAATCAACTTTCCGTAATTTGACAAGATTTCAAGAATTATAGAATATAGAATGATCTCCAAACTAACTTTATTTTGTTGACCCTCATTAAACGATTGAAGTGTTTTATTTAAGTTGGTGAAGATGCTGGCATTATTTGGATGAATTACAATAAGAACGTTTTTTCGGATAATTAAAGAGGTATATTGCTCCTCCAACACTTCTGATGAGAAAAAAGCCATTTCCCCATACAATGTCTCTTTATAATAATAAAATCTAATATGTTCAAATGGAGATTGAATATGTTCTGCAATATCAGGTTGAAGGCCAAATTCTACAAGGTCGTTTTTAATCAACTTACGATCTGTTGCGGTTACATGCACCACGTATATGGTTGATTTGTTCTTTTCTAACTCAAAAAGAGTAGTTGAATCGATCTTTGTAATACCTGAACTACCTAATTTAAAAACCTTATAATCCATTACGCAAAAAAATTACTTAATATCCTCTAAAACTTCAATTAAAACCTCCCCGTCAGCTCCCGATGGAGGCTTGGTTTGTAAAATATTGGATAACGTAATTGCGATGTCTTTTGGCTCGATTCTACGTGTTACCGTTTTCCCTTGAATACCCCAACCTGCAAATACTACGGGCACATAACTATCGTACATCCATGGGCCACCATGGTTGGCGGCTACAATTTCACCATCAAAATCGTTAAAGAAATACTGCGGACTGAGCAATATTAAAATATCACCGGAGCGTTTGTAATTGAAGTTTTTCAAGGCTTTTCGGAACAGGTATGTATCTGGCAAATCATTTGCTCTTAATGATTCGCTGGAAACGGCTAACGCTATACCTTTTACACTCATCAATTCTTTAGAAATAGCGATTTGCACTTCGGCTAAATCCAATCCCTTTTCTTTAATTATATCATGATTTAGGTACACATAAGGAGGGAAGAATTCTAAAATTAATTCTTGTCCGATTCCGAATTTATCTTTTAGTCTTTGGATGGCAGGAGCCTTATCCCATTTGTTTGGAGAAACGTAATCTGATTCGATGCCAAAGGTTTTTAAATAACCAGGAGCCTCCGGTCCGCCATGGTCAGCCGAAAGAACAATCAAGGTATTTTCCAACCCTACGTGTTCATCAATATATGTGAATAAATCAGATAGGGTTCGATCTAAACACAGCATATTGTCCTCTGCCTCCAAACTTGATGGGCCAAATAAATGTCCTACATAATCGGTAGATGAAAAGCTAATGGCTAAGAAATCCGTAACATCATCTTTACCTATCTCTTCTGAGGCAATTAAAGCTTTAGCAAAATCAAGGGTAAGCTCATCTCCGGCAGGGCTAAATGTTAAAAAATTTGTAAAGTACTTGTTATTTGCTTTTTGATATTGGTGTGGAAATGTTCTTCCAAACCCAGCAACATCCATTTCCCATTCATTATCGTCACTTTCTCCAAAAATGTATTTCGATTTATTGTACATCAACTTCCAGGTTTTGCCACCAAAGGTTTTAGCCGGGTAGTTTTTTTTATTCCACTTCTTGACCCATTTAGGATATTCATCATAATAATAAGAACTGGTAATAAACTCCCCAGTGGTTTTAGAAAACCAGAATGCTTTTCCGGTATGACCTGCCAGGGTTACAGCACCTCTATCCTTTACAGAAACGCCAAAAATTTTGGCTTCGCCATTGGTGGTTAAAGCCAGCTCATCGCTGAATGTGGTTACCAAAATATTGGATGGAGAACGCCCGTCTGTATTGGCCAATTTTTGTGTGGCGTCAATTTCTGTTTCGTCATTTACATCTGCATTTTCAGATAATATAGGGTATCGATCATCTTCAATGTTGTATGACAATTTACCCGTTTCTCTGTTTAACCACACATTAGATATCATACCATGCACTGCAGGATCTGCTCCTGTGGCAAGCGTTGTATGCCCAACAACGGTTTCGGTATTGGCATGGCCATAGTGTGCGTTGTTGTACCAAATGCCTTCTTTAAGTAAATATCTAAATCCGCCTTCGCCCATGTTTTTCATAAATTTGGTGGGTAAATCTCCACGGAGTTGATCTACGGTGATTTGTAAAATCAACTTTGGCTTTTCTACTTTTTGGGCAAAACCAACACTACCCAATAAAGGAGATAGCACTAAAAACAAGAGTATTTTATTTTCTAAAAGTAAGTTTCTTAATGGCCTCATTTTATTCATTTTAAAAATATCGATGTACTATTAATATTAATTTTTTTCTTTGGTTTTTAAAATACCTCTTCTATACCAAAATAGATACCGGTGCTGCCTTCTGTGCCTATGCCAATATCCATTCTTAAGTTTATTTTCTCCTTTTTATTAAACAGATATCTCAACCCTGCACCATAGGCATATTTAACACTTTCAAAATTGTAATCAAGAATCGATGGGGCTACATTTCCTACTGAAGAAAAAACTACAAACCCTAATTTTTTAGTGAAGTATTGGCGGTATTCCATTTGTAACATGGCAAAAAAATTGTCACGATACCTGCCATAAAAATAACCCCGCATTTGCTTGCCGCCAACAGACGGTAGTTTATAGAAAGGCGTTTCGCCTATGGCAGATTGCAGAAAGAAGTTACCCGCCAACACATGATCTTTCCCAAAGGCGCGATAGTGCCTTACGTCGAGCTCGAAATTGGCAAAGGTGTAATCGCTGATCCCCGGATAAAAAACCACCTTGAAATACTGATAACCACCTGAATTTGGGAAAAAGATATTATCACGGCTATCCCAAACTAAATCAGCACCAATCCCTATAAGTTGCCCTCCATTCGACCCGGGCAGGGAATCATTTTTGAGTAAATCATTGTTTTGCTTATCAACAATTTCTGTAAAATCATAATCAATGATAATCCCCGTTCGGTCTGATGAAAACCATACGGGGGGTAACTGAAACGTTAGCGTGGCAGCGAAGGTTTGTACGGTATATCCGGCATTTTCGTATTCACTTGCATTTTTTCCAATACCCCAGTATTTATTAATAAATAAACCATAGCTAATTGGTAGGTGAAAATACAGTCTATTATTTGCAAAATAGTATGTGTTATTCATACTGATTTTATACTGTTTATTAGTTGAATAATACCCACCAAAGCCAATTTTTGAAGGTTTTAATGCTGTTCCATTTCCAGTATAAAAAGTATAGATGCCACCTGCCCCAAAGGCAAGTTTAGATTCTGGCGTATAAAACAGATAAGGGTAAGCTTTAAGGGCGGATCTTTTTGCAACACTATCAGTGGATTCCGGAACATCTTTATAAATAGACTGAATTACACTATTGCTTAAGCTATCAATTTTATTTTCTTCTTGAGCGCTAACAAGGTGGACGCTGAGAATAATAGCAAATACGGTGATAAAATGTATTTTCATGGTTTTGCTAATGTATGATTAACGGCATTGATGGCACAAATGTTCACATGTAGTTCTACTTCCTTTATTTCCAATATGGAAATGTCTATTGTAAGATACATGACGATAGCTTCAATCAGTTTAAGATTCCTTCATTTAATAGTACTTACAATATCTTTTTCCACTCGTCTTCAGTAGTTAACTCAACTAACTCAAAATGAGTATCGATAGCTGCCTTCAACACCTCCTCAGATAAAGTCATGAATTTATCTTGCATCTTATCCACTTCCTCTTTTGAAGCTTCATATTGATACAAAATGGAGTTTTTATTTGCCACTTCTTTTTGTATCGAATCTCGGTTTTTTAAATAAAGCACTCTCAGTTTTTCAGCAGAAGCCACAGCTTTTTCTTTCTTGCCTTCATCAACAATGGTCTTCGCAATTTTCACCTTCCATTTTTCATATGGTTTGCTCAACTTATTACTGAGCTTAGTTGCCTTTTTGTTTGATTTTGCTAATTCTTTGGCAATGTCAACATTGATGGCATCCCATTCTTCGGCAGTAATATTTTTTTGAGCTTCGATATTTGCTTTAATATTCGCCTGATCTGAAATCGCTTGAGCATCTTTAATATTTTGAATGGTCAATTCCAACTCTTCTCTTGTGGTTTCTCTCGACTTGAGCAATTCCTTAAACTCTTTAATATATTTGGCATTCTTTTTTTTACTTGCCTTTCTTGTTGATTTAGCATCCTTTAAATATTCCAATACAATCTCTTTCCTGCCATCATCCACGACATGAGTTTTTACATAATTATCCAACTTGGGAATAACAAAAGGAGAATCTCCTCCAAATA
>CAYREN010000335.1:0-5730 GCA_964423255.1 uncultured Roseivirgaceae bacterium
GATTGAGCTAATTTTTTTTCTGAAAGTAGCTAACAGGCCCTCTGCCTCACCGGCAAGGCGGGCGGAATCCTGAAATAAATTCAGGACAGGCAAGTCCGGGGAGAGGAGAGATCTGGCTGGCTATTCCATAGCTTTATAAATCACTTCCTGGATATTTGTACGAATATTTTCTGTATACAATTTCCTGTTTTCTCTTGTAGGATACACCCGATTTGAAAGAAAAATATATACTAATTTATTAGCAGGATCTGCCCACGCAAATGTTCCTGTAAATCCGGAATGCCCAAAACTCAACTGACTTACGGACTTGGCGGTATTGCCATTTTCATGAGGAGTTGTAAGAGGTCTGTCAAAACCCAGCCCCCTCCTATTGTCATTATCAGGATATTGGCATCTTGAAAACTCCATCACAGTTTCCTTTTTAAGATATTGGTGACCACCGAACTCCCCATAATTGCAATACATCTGAAATAGCTTGGCCAAGTCGTTGGCACTTGCAAATAAACCGGCATTGGAAGACACACCCTCCATCATTGCTGCACCTTCGTCATGAACATGCCCATGGACCAGTGATTTTCGAAATCCAGAATCATACTCAGTTGGTACAAGTCTTTGCAGATTAAAATTATTTAAAGGATTGTATCTTAATGTAGTTGCACCGAGTGGTCTGTAAAAATTATTATAAATATAATCTGTAAAATCCTCACCCGTGATGGCCTCGATGATATCTGGAAACAAATAGAATGTAAGTCCGGAATATTTATATTTCTTTTCTCCCAGTTCCGATTTCCTAATTTGTTTATAAATCTTCTTTTTATAATCCTTATGCAAATACAATCCATCAGTTAATTCATAGGGGTAGTTATCCGATTGTTTGGCACTTATGGTTTTTCTTCGATATTTCCCGTTTTTCTTAATCGCTGTTTTCCAATAAACAATATATGGCTTGATGCCAGATTGATGTGCAAGTATCTCACGAAATGTCAACTCTTTTTTGTTACTGCGCCTAAAGTATTTCAGGTATGTGCCAAGCGTGGCATCCAGATCAAATTTGCCTTCTTCATAAAGTTTCATCAAACCTGGAAGCGCTCCCGAAACTTTAGTGAGAGACGCCAAATCATACATATCATCATCATTTATCTTTAGCAAACTATCATATGTTTGATATCCATAAGATTTTTTAAAAACCACTTTATTGTCTTTGGCTATCAATACCTGACAACCGGGCATTGCTTTCCCACTAATAGCACGATAAACTATAGTGTCAATTTGTTCCATTGTCTCGCTCTGTAATCCTACCGCCTCAGGAATCGTATAGCTAAAACATTCTATTTTATCTATTGCAATCCCCTGACCTATCCTTAAGTTTTCGTTGATGGAAAGAGGTAATATTCCATTGGATTCAATGCCGCCAAATATCAATTGGGGAATGAGTGAATTATTGAGGTAGCCATCTGCATAAGCCAGTATCAAGGTGAGAGAATTTAATATCGCATTATTTTCAACCAGCAATTTAGGATTGCCGAAATAGGTTGAAATGCCCTTGCCAGATTGGTTGACCCATTCCTGGAATATCATAAAACTTTCAATGCCTGCTAAATTATCTGAGGCATAGATACCTTCAATTATCAAATCATAATCTTTGAGTTTTGACCACAAATCGGCATATTCTTTATCTGCGGAATAAAAACTCATATGATAATGATCTACTTGAGTATAGTTACTCAGATTATTTTCAAAAACAGGATTTGAAATTTTTCCAATAGACAAACTGGCTATTTTCACATTTTCAAGATGTTGGATGGGGAGCAAGTTATTATCATTCTTTAGAACTGTTAGGGAAGCTTTTGTCAATTCGTGTTTCAGCAAATTATTTTCGGATGAATTAACCTTACTGGATAAAACAGGCAATTCATCAGGTCTGATATTACCCAGCCCCGTCCAAAACTTGATTGCCAGAATTTGTCTGCATATACTATCGATATCTGCCATCAGTATTTTATTAATGTCCAATGCACCCTGAATCATGGAGTGAAACTCCGAGACATCTTTTGCATCTATCATAAACATCATGGGGTGGTCAGTAGCCTTAATTATATTCAAATCTAATTTTTCGAAATCTGTCATTTGAATAAAATCCAAAGGTAGAACCTGGTGACTAAGAAATCCCTGGTTAATTTCTGACATTCTCCATGAATCTTGACCTAAGGTGTTTTGTAGCATATCGTCCTCTGTGGAAATTAAACCCTGTACTCCTAAGAGATTACATTGCTCCGAAATAGCCCTACCTGTTTCATATAATAAATGCGGCTCTGAGATTGCTGCCAATTCCATAGGAGAAATAAATCCATCTATGCTATCTATTGCAATTCCATATGTTTTGTCGTCCAAATATGCATAGACCAACCCAGGTATTGATAAATTATTATCCAAAAAAGCTAAAGACTTTTCAAGATCAGTGGGACCATTCGGATTTAAAATAAATCCACCATAATTCGTTGAATCAGAATCATTTAATCTGCCTTTCAGAACTAATAGTTGATCTACTTTCTCTGTTTCGGTGAGAGATGAAAATACTGAATCAACCCAGTGATTTGAAGTCAGGCTTAAGGGATCCATCTCTTGTCCAAAACAAAGAGATATAGAAAATTGAAATACAACCAGATTTACAAAATAGAATAGTGATTTTTTTATGCTCATGGATCGGTATGTTTTGAGCAATATAAAAAAGTAGATCGAGATTTGCGAAGTTTTATTTGTATTGGTAAAACAAGGAGGCTTAAAAATTTAGTTTAGAAGTGATAGTAAAACAATAAATACTATAAACTATAAAAGGGAATCTTAATAGATTCCCTTTTATAGTTTTAGCCAAAAATTGGAAAATTTATTCTACAACGAATCCCCAAAGTCTTCTTTGAACTTAGCAATTAATTTACTTGGCCAATCTGAATTTGATGTTAATCGACCCATAAAGAAACGAAGTAATGGTGGTTCTTCGACCCATTTCAAACCACCAACCAAGTCACGATTTTCGTAAAGCCACTTTAAGCGATCAACAACAAACATGGTTTGCGAAAGCGTGAATACTCTTCTTGGAAAAGCCAGACGCAGCAATTCTACATCTGCAAGGATATCATCTCCATTCTCATCGCGAATACTGGAAATGGTTCCTCTTTCCATTCCGCGAATACCGGAAATTATAAATAATGCTGCTGCCAGCGCACCTGCCGGATATTCATTTTGCGGAACGTGCGGCAAAAAGCCTTTTGCATCGACATGACAGCCAAGTGCTCCTGCAGGAGTAATTACAGGTACTCCCGCAGCATCCAACTCATTAACAGCATATTCAATAAAGGATGGAGATTGGCTGATCACGGTGTCATCACATGTCTCAATGATACCCACTGCCATAGCTTCTATTTCGCGAACAGACATGCCTCCATAGGTTAGAAATCCTTCGAAAAGCACCAGGAGATCACGCATCTTCAAAAACAAATCGTTGCTATTTGTAACAATCCCACCACCTCGCGTGGAGCTCACCTTTCGGCTTGAGAAATAAACCATATCGGCATATCCGCACATCTCAAGAAGAATATCTTTTATCGAGGCATTATTAAACTCCGCTTCACGCTTTTTGATAAAGTATGCATTTTCTCCAATGAGACTGGCATCAAGCACAAGCATAGTTTCATTTTCATCCGCAATTTTTTTAACATCTCTTAGGTTTTGCATTGAAAAAGGCTGACCACCAATTAGGTTTGTAGAAGCCTCCATTCTAACAAATGGAACATGTTCTTTGCCATATTCTTCAAAAACAGCTTTCAGTTTATCGAGATCAATGTTACCTTTAAAAGGAACACTACTTTTTATTTTTAAAGCTTCATCGGTATAAATCTCAAGTACCTTACCTCCATTAAGCTCCATATGCTCTTTTGTAGTGGTAAAGTGGTAATTCATGGGAATGACATCACCTTCTTTTATAAATACCTGTGATATTATATTCTCTGCAGCACGCCCTTGATGGACTGGCAAAACATAATGTTTGCCAAATACATCTCGCAATGCCTTTTCCATTCGGTAAAAACTTTGAGAACCGGCATAGGCATCATCTGCCTGAAGCATTGATGCTACCTGATTATCACTCATTGCATTTGTTCCGGAATCTGTAAGCATATCCAGAAATATATCCTTGGTATTCAAAAGGAAAGTGTTGTAACCTCCCTTTTCAATGGCTTCCATTCGCTCTTCAATGGGTTTTAAGAATAATTTTTGTACTATGCGCACCTTATGCAATTCGATAGGAATTTGTGCTCCGCTAAAAAATTTGATGGTATTGCTTTTTTGATCAGACATACTTTGTGGGTTTATATTTTTACTTATAAAAAATTTACGAATTAATAATACAGATCAGGAAAGGTTCAAGTTGATTTGGTAATCTCCAACTTGTCAAAATATTATCAACACTAAAAAAATCAATCTCACATCCATTTTACCCACTTAATCTTCAGTACAAACTTTGAGAAGAAATATGATAAAAAACATGATGCAGATCATAGAATATAAAATGCTACAATAAAATATTAAAAACATGAATACTTTATGCAAAATGATGTCTAGGCTTTGAGCATATTTAAGTTCAATTATCTATCGGCAACTTACGATATGGAAAATTAGCTCACTTTCCTGACAGGCAGAGAATTGATTATTTGGTATTTAAATCGTAAATAATGGCTAGTAAAAAAAAGAATCAAGATTCGATGAAAGTAAATTAATTCACTGCCCATTCCTTAAATTACAGGTCAAACTCTGCTCTCTAAAATCTTTTCGACATCCGAATAATCAATGTCAGATTTTTCACCCAACTTCATTCCGCGTTTTTTAAATCGTGCAGCTATTTTAGGTATGGTCTCTTTAGGAACATTGTATTCTGACAAAGTTGTTGGCAAACCAAGGGACTCAAAAAAATTAACGGTTTTAGTAATAGTTTCATCAATTTTTTCACTTTCAGTACCGGAATCGATTCCCCAAATTCTTTCACCATATTGAAGGATCTTTTCTTTCTTTCCTTTTCTTTTATGATTCATTAAGCCGGGTAATACAATGGCTAATGTTCTTGCATGGTCAATCCCATGAAACGCTGTCAACTCATGGCCAATCATGTGTGTAGCCCAGTCCTGAGGTACTCCCGATCCAATAAGTCCGTTCAACGCCATAGTTGCGCTCCACATAAAATTTGCTGCAGATTCATAATCATCTCTGTCAGTCAAAACCTTTGGACCTTCTTCGATCAGGGTTGTGAGGATACTTTCTGCAAATCGATCTTGGATTGGCGAATTTACATCAAAGGTTAAGTACTGCTCAATAACATGAATAAAAGCATCAACTATACCATTAGCAATTTGTTTATCCGGTAATGAGAAAATGCATTCCGGATCAAGAATTGAAAATTGCGGTAGTACTTTTGGCGAACTAAAAGCCATTTTTTCCTTTGTGGCCACTTTAGTAATTACAGCATTTCCATTCATTTCCGAACCTGTTGCCGGCAGCGTGAGTACAGCCCCAATCGGTAGCGCATCTTGTACTTCTACAGTTCCTCTTTTTGATAAAAAATCCCAAGGATCCCCATCGTGGTATTTTGCAGCTGCAGCAATAAATTTTGTAGCATCCAATACAGAACCCCCACCAACAGAGAGTAAAAAATCTATTTTTTTATTTTTAATAATTTCAACA
>CAYREN010000336.1:0-5690 GCA_964423255.1 uncultured Roseivirgaceae bacterium
GGCATTAAAGACACCACAGATATCACTTTCTAGTGAAGCAGCACATAAACGAACAAGGTCACTGATATGAATGTAGTCACGAATAATAGTACCATCACCCCAGATTTCAAGAGTTTCACCTGCCAGGACTTTTGAAAGCAATGTTCCAATCAAACCTTGAACACCGATATGTCCCTGCCTTGGACCATAAGGGTTTGAAGGTCGTAAAATAATAGGCTGAAACCCATAAAGATACTGATACATATATAAATATTTCTCTATTGCCACCTTAACAACGCCATACGAACTGATCGGGTTGAGAGAGTGATCTTCGCTAATCGGTGACGATTCAGGGTTACCGTACACAGTACCACCTGACGAAAGATATAATATCCTGCGCAGATCTTTTTCTCTCATCTGCTCCAGCAGATTTATCGTATTAACCAGATTACTTTCAACATCGGCAATCGGGTCAAGATTGGATGTTCCTGGTACTGTTGTACTGATCAAATGGCATACTGCATCTATCCCTTGCAAGGCTTCTGCCACTTGAAATGTATCATCAAAACTACCCTGCCGGTATTCAACCTTCCTCAACGGTTCCCGAAAGTGCTCAGGAGAACGATCAAACACACGCACTTTATGACCAGCGATTATCAGTTGGTCAACTACATGTGATCCTATAAAACCATTACCGCCCAGTACTAAAACATTCATGACAGTTCCCACATATTTTGCAATAAAATTTCATTATTTATCATGACTCTCATCAATCAAACAAAAAACAAGCTGTTGATTTTAAAGAAACTTATTTTTATATTTTTCATGATATTTTATGAAAAATTGTTTACTTCTCGCGACAGCGCACCGTTTACGGGGCGGATGCTATTAACAAACCACAGGTAGTTAAAATCATGGGGGGGGGCTGTTTGGGTTCCAAGATTGTTGGAAGCAAGACAGATAAAAGCGCCTTGCAATATCTGTATTTCCAATATCCTTGGTGGTCAGGGCTGCCGTCAAGACCACATAGAGGTGTTCACGCCGTACCTTGAAACTCGGATAGGATGCAACCTGTGGTAAACTCATAGCCATGTTATTTATTTAACTTTGCTTGTAGAAAATTCGCCCAGCCCAGTTCGTAGCAGAATAAGTTTTCTTGCCCAGAAATCGCCAACTAAACTCAAACAGGAACCGCCTTGCAGCTCTAGTTCCACGCTGCTTCCCCCAGATCAAAATGCAGGGCAAAAGTAATAAAATCTTTAGCAGATAAAGCAACATATGAGGCCGATGCTTTTGTGCAATCATTTCAAACCCTTCGAAATCAATACCTTTCCTTAAAGTATCTCGTTTTTTTCTCTGCTCAATCGCTGTTTCAATTAATGGTTCAAAACGTGCTTCATAACTATGTTCAGCTTTTGTTCTGTTATAAGCTGCTTGCGCAATAGCATCCCGTTTATCAGGATGGGAAAGCAAATATTCAATCTTTTCAACCAGATTATCTATACCATCAAATATAACAATCTCTTCATCTAAAATATAAAATTTTTCTAAATTTTCTGCTTTTTCGGTAACCAGAAGCCCTCCTGCACCTGGCACTTCGAATACCCTGGCCTTAATCTGTCGACTGCGCATAGGTTTTCCTTTTTCAAGGACAATGCCAGAATCACCAAAATTCAGGCTGACCTGTGATTCACGCATGATTACAGCTATATCTCCAGCCGAAACAGGGCCCCCAGGCCAGCCGTAACCAAAAGTATCTACATCCACCCCTCGCTGTTTTAAAGCCTCTACCCACTGTTTCCGATTGCCGTACGTAGAGCCAACAAAACTTACCTGGTAACAACAATCTTTTGCACATATTGGTTCTTTCATTCTTGTTGAGTCAGCCGCCCACTGACTAAGAACAACGTTGCCCATCCCCTCTTTTGCTGATTTTGTTACAGCAGAAGGGTAAGTTGTAGCATATAAATCAAATACCGACACCCAAAAACGTGAGAACTGTTCATACTTCCATGAATCATCCGTTGCCCAGTGAATCAAAGCCGCTTCGCTCCCTTCTCTGATCAATTGTAGCGTCTCCATCCATATCTCATAGGTCATCAATACACAGAAAATAATATCCGGCTTTTCTCGCTCAACCATTTGCAATAATTGCCGGTTCATATCGGCAAAATCGTTGTAACAAGACTTATTCAAGCTTTCAAAAAAGACTATATCATGCCCAAGTTTCTTCAATGCCGGAATAAAGTTGCAATATTCATAACCTAGACCACGCTGAGGGTCACCGTAATTATATTGTCCGAAAACACAGAGAATTTTCATGAAAATAGCCCCATAAAAATCACCTGACTAATCACTCAACCAGCTACTTCTATTCACATAAATTGTATTAATATTAGTATCTGCATATTTGATATAGTTATTCTTCAACATCAACTCATCAATTTCATCATGTCTTCCAACATCTTTGGAAGATCGGTTTTGTGTAAAAATAATAGTTTCGATACAAAACACGTGAGGACGATATTTACTAAAATCAATCGATTTAAGAATTTCATAGTCCAGACCCTCTACATCAAGTGACACAAAATCGGGGAAGCCACCATCAAAATTTGAATTCACAACCTCAGCAAATGTTTGTACCTCAACCGGAATGACCGATTCAATTATCCCCGCCCCTTCTTGTTCATATCTGGCGGCTTCCTTTGCAGAAAATGTACTTAATGTTTGGGCTGACATAACATAAAAATCCATGCTCCCTTTTTCTGTTGACATTCCAATATTCAAATTAACATCATCTTTCCTTCTTTGCTCAAAACGGGAAATCAGTTGAGGGTCGGCTTCAACATTCACCCCTCGAGAGCCTTCTTCATTTAATAGAGCGGTATTATTTAGAAAAAATGGATGATGGGCTCCAATATCCAGATAAGTAGGATGTTCAATGAGGAGAACATCAAAAATATATCTTACTATAAGATCTTCACCACATTGGGAATACGATTTTTTAGCGTAGACGCCTGCTTTTCTTTTTAAGAAATTCTTCAGTCTACGTTTAAACATTGAACTCTTCATACCAACTACCCATTTTTTACTTAGTTATTGAAATTTATCGATTATCAGCCAATCCATACAACCACTTGATCGAAAATTTTAATCACTCATCTCCATCAATAACAGCAGGTTTTCTAAATTCAAACATACCGAGTGCCGAATCAACAAAACCATTCATGACTATGCTTACTTTTTCATGTTCCATATTCTGAACAAAATCACCGTTACCATTGACCATAGAAAAACTTACTAATTCTAAATTAGGAAAATATGAAATTACATCTTTAATGCCAAAATTTCTAAAACCATTAAAATGCACCTTCATTGAAGTTTCTTTATTCCCATAAATAGGCACAGAAATATATAGCACTCCGCCGGGAGAAATCACTCTTTCCAACTCATAACAAGCCTTTTTTGAACCCTCTGGATCAAGTGGATCTCCATAACGACCTAGTCCAATATGTTCAATCACATGCATACATGACAAGGATTCGACTGTTCCCGATTTATACGGCAAAGAAACAATCGAACCTTCTTTACACGAAAAGCCTTCCAGTTTAATAGTAACGGGGCGAATATCAACAAAAGTGACATTAGTCACCGTTGAAAGCATACCTACAAATCCAATTTCTGATCCCACATCAACATGCTCATTCACTGAAGACGCATTAATCTTTCTAAACCCCCACACGGCTTGATAAAAATATTGTGGATCGAATGCTGTTGTTGATGTCTTATCCAGAACACAGGGATACCAATCAATAATTTTAGATACGCCTCCTGCAGCTTTGTATCTTAACCAATCACGAATAAACCAGAAATACCCAGGTATCACTCGCAGATTAACAATCCTAAACAATGGGGAAAAAAACCTCCAAACAAGGAGGAATATTCGCTTTGCTCCTACATGGCCAGTTAACCAGCCACCAATTATACTTTTTAAATTCATCATTCACCTTAAGAGACTGGGCATAGCAACATTGTCACTGACTTTCTAGCTGTTTTAGCCCCAGAATACTTGGAAAATCTTATTTCCAATTCAAGCTGTTCTTATAAAGAAATCTAATTGCACGTTTTAAAAATTCAGGTAACGTTGCATATATGCGTTGGGGAGTACGTATTAATCTTTTTTGGCGATATACCTCAAAAAAAGGTAGCAACACTTTCCCCAAGGAGAAGAGTTCGGCCCCATACATCTTTAAGTCCATTTGAGAATAAATTTTGTATTTCTCAAATAGTCTAAACCATACATACTGAACATCCGGGTCGTCAGGAATCTGGGGGCTATATTTCTGATACAAATATATATGTTCTGACAACTCTAGTGTTGCATTATATTTACATTGTTCAGTTATTTGATGAGATGCATCTGCTGCAGTGGCAATCAAAATCTTTGGAGTATGGGCGATATAGCTATTCTTACGTAATATATGAATATAAAAATCAACATCTACTAACCATTTTAATGCACTGTCGTATTCAATTCCAAGTCCATTTCGATAAATCGTGGCGCTTGGCGCACCAATTATATTATTAAAAAACAATTTCTCGGGGGTGGCGGTAAGTTGAACAACTTGTTCTGTACTCGGACAATGATCATGACGATGCCCTTGTGTTAAATTTTCGGCACTACTCGCGCTAAACGCAAAGTCACACTCTGGGTTTTCTTCTAATAAACATACAAAAGCCCCCAAGGAACTTGAACATGTAAATCGATCATCATGATGCAAAAGTTTAATGTATTTACCTTTAGCATGACGAACCGCTTCATTCCAATTCTCAGGCGAACCAAGTGAAACATGATTATGGAAATATCGTAACCTTTCATCAAAATCAAACGATGCAACGAGTTGCTCTACGCTTGAATCAGGTGTGTCATCAGAAATAATGAGTTCATAATCCTCAAAGTCCTGTATTTTTACAGAACGTAATGTTTCCCTTAAATAGTCAACTTGGCGATAAGTGGGAATACAAATAGATACCTGAGGCAATTTCAACGTCGCCTCCAACGACGAGCCAACTGTTTGATTGCTGGCCAGGCTATAACGGCATCTATTAATACATTCATCATCGATGCGCCATGATGTTCGATTGCAACATCTCTAGGTTCATTTGTCAGCACAAACAGATATTGATATGCCCGTGCATCCGATTTTCTCGCCAAACCAAAAATTGTAAACAGTGAGGCTCTCAGTACTTTTCGTGAAAATTCCATCCGGTAAAAACTACGCTCAAGGGAAAAAATTCGTTCTGGATAAAGCTCTAGATGTTGAAAAAGTCTACGCGCAGAATCCAATGTAAAGAAACGTAAATGGGTACGCTCCAGCAAGCCGGAGTCCACGTATTCAAAAGTGCCATTCAACAGTGACAGCCTTACCCCACCGAAAGCTACATTAGGAATAGATACAATTATCTTTGTTGATTCTGAAATATTTTGAAGCAGATTTTTCAAAAAAGAATCTGGCTCAGGGATATGTTCAATCACATCTGCTAACACAATATAATCATAACGAACCGCCTGAATCTCTTTAACATATTCCTGCGCATACCCATGATAAACCATGCGATAGTAAGGTTCTGCTAATTTTGCAGCGAATTCACTCGGCTCAATGGCATCAATAGTTATCTGTTTTCCTGCTCGTTCCAGCACACGCCCCAAC